>CAZBET010000018.1:0-14586 GCA_964490995.1 uncultured Dehalococcoidia bacterium | reverse complement strand
TGCACCGCTGCCTGTGATGATGTTTAACGTCCCCATGCAGGTACTCGGTTTCGGCGGCGGTGTCTACGAAGGTGGCACTCATAATGTTACTCATGCCCTTCAGAGAGCTCTGAGCGAAGAGGGCGGGAAGTTCTTCGTGGGCGCTGACGTGGACGAGATACTGGTGAAGAATGGCAGAGCCTGCGGCGTCAAGCTGGCCGACGGCACGGAGATAGAGGCTAAGAAGATGGTGATCACCTCCATCGTCATCACTCACACTCTTGCCAGACATCTTCGCAACGTGGACCTCGGTCCAAGAGGCGCCGAATGGCGGAGGAAGATCGCCAAGCTGAGGACGGACAGGGGCAACATCTTCTGGGGGCACTTCGCCTTCCACGAGCTTCCGAAGTACAAGGCGGAGGCCTGGAACCCGGATTGCGGCCAGGGTCGCTGGATATTCATGGGCGATGCAGACATAGAGTACCTTGACCGCGAGTACCGCTTCCGCAATCAGCATATCAGGCCGGGGCAATGGCCGGAGAGGCTGTATCTGTGGGAGGGCACGGATACCAAATGGGACCCGAGCTACGGCCCTCCCGGGAAGCACATCTCTCTCCTTGAAGAGATGGCCTTCCCCGCAAGCTGGAGGACCGAGAAGGAATGGATGCAGATAAAGAAGGAAGCGCCCGACCACTTCCTGAAGGAGTGGCAGAGGTACGCACCCAACATGACCTGGGACAACATCATAGCCGCCAACATCGACACGCCCTGGGACATCATG
Organism: uncultured Dehalococcoidia bacterium; assembly: GCA_964490995.1. Classification (GTDB taxonomy): domain Bacteria; phylum Chloroflexota; class Dehalococcoidia; order SZUA-161; family SZUA-161; genus CAZBET01. The sequence goes on along the minus strand of CAZBET010000018.1, from coordinate 13,826 downwards.
CAGAGAAGCGATAACTTCGTGGACGGCAACTGGGGGCTGATCTCCGGAACCCCCAGTCAGTGGTGCGCGATGAGGCCCATACCGGAATTCGCCCAGTACCAGATCCCCGGGATAGAGGACTTCTGGATGTCGGCTGGTTCCTGCCATTACTCACTGGGATTGACAGGTTGGGCCGGCTATAACTGCTATAAGCGAATCGCGCAGAAACACGACCTGTGGAAGCCCTGGGAGGGACGTCTGTACTAGAGGAGATGGAGATGGCAAAGTACAAGTATGATTTCGTCGTCATAGGTGGCGGCCCCAACGGGCTCTGCGTGGCCGCTTATCTGAGCAAGGCGGGGCAGAAGGTAGTTGTGCTGGAGAGGTACTTCGAGGTGGGTGGCGGGCTTGCCACGGAGGAGGTCACGCTGGGTGGCTACTATCACAATACCCACTGCATCTATCACATGATGGTGGACTACGCTCCTCCTTACCAGGATTTGGAGCTGGAGAAATACCGCTGCAAGTACGTCTATCCTGATTTGCAGGTGGCGATGCCTTTCTCCGACGGCAAAGCTCTTTGCCTCTATTCAGATGTGAACAAGTCGTGCGATTCCATAGCCAAGTTCTCCGCCAAGGATGCGAAAGCCTACCGCGAAGTCTTCCATAAGTTCAAGCTCTTCATGGATGAGTTCCTCGCGCCTGGAACCTACGTTAAGCCCCTGCCCACAGTCGAGGCGGTGATCGGCATGGAGAAGACTGAGATAGGCAGGGAGCTGTCCGAGTATCAACACAAGAGTCCCCAGGAGATTGTGTTTGAGCACTTCGAGAATGAACGGGTCAGGGCATTGATGCTGTACCTCGGATGCCACTGGGGGCTGGAGTACGACAACGGCGGTCTGGGGTTCCTCGTCCCCCTGATGTTGAATAGGGCCGTCAACTCCAGGCTCTGCCTCGGCGGCTCGCACCGACTGAGCAACTCCATTTGCAGGGTTATCCAGGAGCCAGGGCAGGGACATTTGAGGGGCAGCGTGAGAATAAAGCGCATCATGGTGGAGAATGGAGTCGCCAAGGGCGTTGAGACTGAGGATGGCACAATCTACGAGGCTGAAAAAGCCGTAGTGAGCAGCATAGACCCCAACCAGACCTTCCTCCAGTTGGTGGGGGAGAAGAACCTATCCAGGGACTTTGTGGACAAGGTGCAGAACTGGCACTGGGAGAAATGGAGTCTGTGTTCTCTCCACGCAGCGTTGGAGGAACCGCCTAACTTCGCAGCCGCCGCAGGCAACCCGGACATCAACAAGGGGCTCATGTATGTCCTAGGATACGAGACTCCCGATGACGTGGTACACCACTTCAAGGCCATAGAGAAGGGTGAGTTGAGCTCGAATGTGGCCTTCAACTGCGCTTTCCCCACCATATTCGACCCGAGCCAGGCACCCAAGGGAAGACACACCGCCTCTATGTTCGAGATGGCCCCTTTCCATCTGAAGGGAGGCGCTGAGAAGTGGTGGGACCGCAAGATTAGAGCGGAGCACGAAGAGCGTTTCCTGGCCACCCTGCGGAAATACGCTCCCAACCTGACAAAGGACAAGGTGCTCTGGACGTACTTCGTGACGCCTCTCGATTTCTCGACGAAGTACTTGAATATGGTTCAGGGGTCATACAAACAAGGGGCATACGAGATATTCCAGATGGCCTTCAATCGCCCCAATGACGAATGTTCGGTCAATAGAACACCGATAAGGAATCTCTACGTCTGCGGAGCCAGCGTCAATCCCGGCGGGCTTGTCACCTTCGGCCCCAGCTACATCGCTGCCAACACCATAGCCGAGGACTACAAGATTACGAAATGGTGGAAGGAGCCCCAATACATCGCCGATGCAAAGAAGAAGGGCTACTTCGGAGAACAATAGCGGGGATTGCGGAACGCAAAACAAAGACTGAGAATTGTAGGGGCGAAGCGACGCTTCGCGATCCGACGAAGGAGAGCCTAACATGAAGATGAAAGCAGCGGTAGTGGAGGAACTGAACACGCCACTCAAGATAGAAGAGGTCGAGCTTGACGAGCCCAGAGATAAAGAGGTTCTGGTCAAATTGGTAGCAACCGGGTTATGCCACACCGATATCCATTGTATCAAGGGCGATTTGACGACGCCTCTGCCTGCGGTGCTAGGTCATGAGGGGGCGGGGATTGTGGAGAGGGTAGGCAAGAATGTAACAGAGGTGCAGCCGGGCGATAGGGTAGTGGTCACCGTCGCACCATACTGTGGGAAATGTCCTGCTTGCATGATGGGTGTACCTACCAGTTGTGAGACAGACCCGCAGACAGCGATGCTCATGGGCACCATGGCTGACGGCACCAAGAGGCTGAGACGGAAGAATGGGGACGAACTCAATCACTTCATGGCTCAATCATCGTTCGCCGAATATGCCGTAGTAGAGGAATCGGCAGCTGTTAAGGTGCGGGATGATGCGCCCCTGGATGTAGTCTGCCTACTGGGCTGTGGGGCTTCAACCGGAATCGGCGCAGTGATCAATAAGGCTAAGGTAAAGGCTGGCAGCAGTGTGGCCGTCTTTGGGTGCGGGGGAGTGGGGATGGCCGTAATAATGGCAGCGAAGCTCGTGGGTGCGCGACAAATCTTCGCTGTGGCACGGCACGATAGCACGCTTGAAATGGCTCGCGAGTTCGGGGCGACCAATCTGGTCAACGCCTCCAAGGATGACCCGGTAGCGAAGATTGCAGAGGCCAGTGGAGGGGGCGTAGACTACAGCTTCGAATCTGTTGGCAACCCAGAAGTCATGACCCAGGCCTTTCACTCCGTTTACCCGCGCCCGGGTGGCATGGCAGTGATTCTGGGGCTGGCTCCCATAGGGGCGACATTCCCCATCGAGGCCTGGCGTTTCATGAGGGAACTGGTTATCACAGGATGCACCGTCGGCAGTATACGACCGCGAATTGACATTCCTCGCTACGTGGATCTGTTTATGGCTGGCAAGCTTCCTCTGGACAAGCTAGTTTCAGCTCACTACCCCCTGAAGCGGATCAACGATGCTGTCAAAGATACCTTGGAGAGGAAAGTCATACGGGGTATCATCACGTTTTGAGGCCGCGGCCTCAAATGACTTCTGACAAGAGAGGTTAGCAACGATGCTTTTCAGGTCAACGGGTCTGGGAAAAACCGAACTCAAGGGTAAGGTCGCCGGGATGAAGCGTGAAGGCGACTACCTGGTTCTGCACGTGGATGTGGTTGAACCGGTCAAATGGAGGATCCGCGCAGCTATGAGCTTCAGGGATCTGGCGGCTGTTCTGGGCGCATGCATGAACGCTTCGATCGTCAGCTTCATACTGTGGCCAGGCCAGTGGTTCAACAGGCAGCCGAAGCACCCTGAGCAGTTCTAGCCAATCCCAGCGTCTCAGCCTTCGGATAGTGGAGCCAACTCCTGGTGCATGCCAGAGCTTTAGCTACAGAGCCAGCCGACCAGCCAAGCGAGAGCCACCGGAACGGCGCAACAGGCCCCAAGCAGAGCAACCCGGCTGACGACAAACCACAGGCCCTTTCCCAACAGCCTTAGTTGCGTTTCCATCTGTTAGCTCCCAGCCCAGAAGCGCCTCCGCGTCGGCTCACGTGCGTTCAATTGCCGCTCCACCAGGTAGGCAGAAGCCACAAGGGTTGCGCCTTTCGCTTCTGGTAGGTATGATACCAGAAGCCAGCCTGGAAGTGTAGCCCTGTCGTTCTGTCCGGTTTGGGGCAAGCCCGGATACCGCGAGGGCGAGGAAAGGAGCAGCATGACCAAACGCTCGGATTTGGCGGTCGTGTGCACTGTCCAAGGTGAACTCCCGGCCAGCGTCATAAAGGCGCACTTGGAGAGCGAGGGGATCCCGGTGTTGCTTGAATACGAGAGTGCGGGCAGGGTCTTTGGGCTGACGGTGGACGGCCTCGGTGAGGTCAGGGTGCTGGTGCCTCTGGCGCTATCTGAGGAGGCAAAGCGGATTATCGCGCCGAGCGATGACAGTCAGTGTGAAGAGTGAGGGGGCAGATGGCGGCAGAGCAATACGAAGTCGTGGCTACGGTGGTCAGTCAAAAAGGAACCTGCGAGGCTGGTCTTGAGGTCGGCGACGAGTTCGTCATAGGGAATACCACCCCGGCGGGTATGTGCTCTTGGGCGTTCTATGCCCTGTTCCCCTTCGCAGAGGTGCTACAGTACGGCGGGAGCTTTCCCTGGGAGAGCGACGCGGACAGGGCCACCGTCGCCTGCCCCGACCCGGCAAACCCCGTCGTCTTCGAACTCCGAAGAACTCGAAGGTGATAGCGCTGCAGCCAGGCGACCGATGGCGGAATCTGGAAGGGGGAGTTGAGGATGAGTTTCTTGAGTCCCAAGGGGCGGGTCCTGATCGAAGCGGCAGGTTTGGTCTATGCGGGCATGATGGTCCTCCTGGCCATAGTCGAGTGGGCCGGGCACTATTCCTGGAGACTTGCACCAAGTTCACTCCTGCTGGTTGCAGGGATAGCCATAATGGTTGTGATCTATCTCGTGCTCGACGAGATCAGGCTGAACAGCCGGCAATGAGAGTCCTGATGTCACTCTTTACAGGGCCTCACGAAAGCAACTATAATAGCGGGTGCGTCGCGAGGCGACGGCTTCCGACGCGAGAGTGAGAAAGAATGCAGGCCAAAAGGGTTCTAGTTGCAGTCAATGGAACGTCGGCAGATGAAGAGGCAATAAGGCTATCTTGCCGAATGGCCAAGAAAGACCGGGGCAGCGTCCTCGTCACGTACGTGATTCAGGTCGACCGAACCTTGCCCCTGGACGCTGACGTGAAGGCAGAGGTCGAGAAGGGGGAACAGGTCCTTCGCCGGGCGGAGCGCGTCGCCGACGAGCAGGACTACAACGTTGAGACTGACGTGCTTCAGGCGCGGGAGATAGGTCCGGCAATTGTCGAGGAGGCAATAGCGCGCCATGTTGACCTCATCACCATCGGCCTCAGTTACAAGAGGAAGTTTGGGGAATTCAACCTGGGTACGATTATTCCCTATGTACTCAGGAATGCACCGTGCTGGGTGCTGATTTTCCGCGAGCCAATTACGGAGGAGGAGCGCGAGAAGTCGTGAAGGTGATCATAATGGGGTGCAGCCGCGTTGGTGCTCAACTGGCGGCAACGCTGGATGCCGAGGGACACAGTGTCACCGTCATGGACGTCGACCCCTACAGCTTCAGGAAACTGCCGAGCTCGTTTAAGGGAGTTGCCCTGGCTGGCAACGGGCTGGCGGAGGATTCCCTCAAGAAGGCGGGGATCGAGGATGCGGATGTGTTCGTGGCCGTAACCCAGGGCGATAACCGCAACGTCATGGCCTGTCAGATCGCCAAGCATATCTATCATGTGCCGAAGGTGGTCTCCCGCATCTACGACCCGATCCGGGAGGAAATGTATCGCAATCTAGGGTTGGAGACTGTGAGCCCGACCACAGTGGTGGCGGAACTCCTGAAGAAGAAGATTGAGGGTGGATAGGCGTGTATATCGTCATCGTTGGCGGGGGTGAGGTTGGCTATCACCTCTTGAAGATGCTGCTCAATGACGGCCACGAGGTGCTGATCCTGGAGCAGGACGCCGGCAGGTGCGAAAAGCTTCAGGAGGAGCTGGGCAGCATCGTTGTACGTGGCGATGGCTGCGAGGCGGCGACACTTGACAAGGTGGGCACGGCCAGGGCCGACATGCTCGTTGCGGTCACCGACGCCGACGCGCACAATCTCGTTTCCTGTCAGGTGGCCAAGCACCGATTCAACGTACGGCGAACCATCGCGCGAGTCACGGATCCGAAGAACGAGACCATTTTCAAGGTACTCGGGATTGACGTGACGGTGTGCAGCACTCAACTGATTCTGGCGCATATTGAGCAGGAGCTGCCTTCTCATCCCCTGATACCTCTGCTCAAGCTGAAGAAGGGTACGCTCGAGGTTATCGAGGTCAAGATTCCCCCTGACTCGAAGTTCGTCGGCAAGAAGCTTGGCGATTTCCGCCTGCCCAGGGACAGTGCAGTCCTGCTTGTCGTTGGCAAAGATAAGGGGCCCAAGATACCCACGCCCGAAACCCTTATGGAGGCTGAGGACGAGGTGGTGGCGATAACCAAAGCTGAGAACGAGGAGGCGATTCGGGCGATGCTCAGCGGCAGGTGATGGTTTGCCTGCCTAGCGCGTGGCCGGAGGGGATACATGACCCGGGTTGCGTTCCAGGGCGAGCGAGGTGCTTTCAGTGAAGACGCAGTCATCAAGTTCTTTGGTGACGCTGAACTTGTTCCCCGCCGCTCTCTGGCCGACGTCTTCGAAGCAGTTGCCAGAGGGAAGGCCGACTTCGGGGTGGTCCCGGTCGAGAACTCTCAGGCGGGTAGCATCAACGAGACATACGATCTCCTGCTGCGCCATGACCTCAACATCTGGGGGGAGATAGCACTCGAAGTGAACCACTGTCTCATGGCGCCTGCCGGCGAGACTATAGCCAGCATAAAGACGGTCTACTCCCATCCACAGGCTCTGGCCCAGTGCGAGCAGTTTCTTAGAAGGCTGCGCGCTGAAATTGTGCCGACCTACGATACCGCCGGCAGCGCTAAGATGATCCGCGACAAGGGGTTGGTGAACTGTGCGGCCGTGGCGAGCAAGAGGGTGGCCGAGATATACCAGATGCAGGTGCTGGCTGAGGAGATTCAGACGATCCGCGACAACTATACCAAGTTCTTCGTGATCTCGAAGGAGAAGGCCGAGCACGCCGAGAAGAACAAGACTTCACTCGTGTTCGGCATAAAGAACTCGCCGGGCGCCCTGTATGAGTGCCTTGGCGCCTTCGCCACCAGGGGCATCAACCTCACCAAACTGGAGTCGAGGCCGAGCAAGAACAGGCCCTGGGAATACGTGTTCTACGTGGACTTCGAGGGGCACGTGGACGACCAGCTATGCAGCCAGGCTCTGCTGGACCTCTTGAAGAATACCAGCTTCCTCAAGATACTCGGTTCCTACCCCAAGAACGTGGGACCCGACTGAGTCGGCGCACCCTGTGTAGGCTTCTCCGAGTGTTGCCGCCCCAGGTCTGCGAGCCCTACGCTCTTGGCCCGCATTCGCCGGTCAAGGTCTGCCCGACTCTGCTGCACGCGTGCGAATCCCGCGCCGCTGGTGGCTGCTGGCTGCTAATGTACTCGATTGCCCGGTCGAGCTGAGGGTCGCGGTTGTCCTCCACATCGTCCGGCGTAATCTCGACCGTCTCATCGGGCGTGACGCCCTGTTCCTCTATCTGCCGCCCGTTCGGCGTGTACCAGCGGGCGATCGTGATGTAGATGGCCGAGCCGTCACTCAGCTCAGCGAAGTGGTTGACGCTTCCTTTGCCCAGGGTCGCGGTGCCGATGACCCTGGCCCGTCCGTAGTCCTGGAGCGCGCCGGCGACTATCTCACTTGCGCTGGCGCTGTTGCCGTTCACAAGCACCGCCATAGGCAGATCCGTGGCCAGCCCGCCGCTCTTCACCTCGTAGGTCTCTTTGTGCCCCTCGCCGTCCACAACATAGGTGACGACACCCTGCTTCAGGAACTGGCTGGCTATGTCCACTGCAACGTTGAGAAAGCCTCCGGGGTTGTCGCGGAGGTCGAGGATAATGCCGCGCGGGTTGCTGCCCTCTATGCTCTCAAGCGCCGACACCAGCTCCGTCGCGGCGCGACTTGAGAAGTAGTTGAGCCCGATGTAGGCTATGTCGTCCGCTAGCATCTTGGGCACGACGGCAGTAACGCTTATCTGTTCGCGAGTGATTTCGATATCTGTGAACGTATCGTCGCCCTCATGCTGTATGCGGAGCTTGACCTGAGTGCCTGGCTCTCCCCTTATCTTGAGCACGGCTTCAATCGAACTCATGCCCTTGGTAGTCCGGCCGTCGATCTCGAGTATCTTGTCTCCGGGCCGGATCCCCGCCCTTTGTGCCGGGGTGGCGACGATGGGGGCAACCACCCTCAACTGCCCTTCTGCGTCAACGGTGATCTCTGCCCCTATGCCTCCGAAGGACCCTTCGAGGTTGCGCTGGCTGAGCTCGTAATCCTGCGGATCGAGGTAGTCGGAGTAGGGGTCATTGAGGGCCTCGAGCATGCCTCTGATAGCTGCCCGGCTCAGGTTACCCTTGTCCAGCTTGGCGGCGTCCACGTAGTCGGCCATGACGATGTTCCAGGCCTCCTCGATGCGATCCAGCCCCGGGGCGGCGGGCTGGCCCAGCCGCCAGTACATGCCCGAGCCAGGCCAGAAGTAGACGAGGAGCAGGGCTATGATCAGTACCAGTGGTATGGCGATGCGAGCGGCTTTCGACATGGCAGTCCCCTTTCACCAACAGGCATCGTGATGGTAACAGCTTTCGGCGTCACGGGCAATCCAATTGACACTCGACGTGTGCGCTGGTATTCTAATCGAGGCTGATTTATGCCCGACGAGAAGGAGGAATAGATGGTCGGTATCACTTCTTACGGGGCTTACGTGCCCCTTTGGCGGCTGAATCGGGACGCCATAATGAAGGGGTTGCGTGGTGAGAAAGCTATCCGCAATTTCGACGAGGATAGCACCACGATGGGGGTGGCAGCCGCAATCGATTGCCTGAAGGGTCGGAAGCGGGACGCGATAGACGCCGTGTTCTTTGCCTCGACGACCGCGCCGTACAAAGAGAAGCAGATAGCGACAACCGTCGCCGCTGCCTGCGACCTGAAGCAGGACATAACTACCGCTGACTTCTGCAACACTCTGAGAGCGGGGACGTCTGCTGTCAAGGCGGCCATGGACGCCGTCAAGGCGGGGTCGGCAAAGCAGGTGCTCGTTGTAGCAGCGGATTCCCGCATGGGATCTCCAGGCACAGAATTCGAGCAAAACCTAGGCGACGGTGCTGCCGCAGTGCTCATCAGCGACAAGGATGTGGTTGCCAGCATAGATGGCTGGCACTCCATCTCAATGGAGGCTCACGATATCTGGCGAATGGACACCGATAATTTCATCAGAAGCTGGGAGGACAGGTTCGTCCACAACGCTGTCTATCTCGACATGGTGGCTCAAAACATCGCTGCAGTAATGAAGAAAGCCAACCTCACCCCCAAGGATTTCACCAAAGCTCTTGTGCCTGCTCCGAGCCCCAGGGTACAGGGGGAAGTCCCCAGAAGGGTCGGATTCGATATGAAGACGCAAGTCCCGAACCCGCTGTTTGACATTATGGGACACACGGGCACCGCATACCCTTTGATGCTCCTCGTAGCAGCCCTCGAGGAGGCTAAAGCGGGCGACCGATTGCTTCTCAATGCCTACGGTAATGGCAGCGATTCATTCGTAATACAGGTAACTGATAAGATAGGCAAAAAGGTCGAGGGGCGTCGGGGCATGAAGGCCCACCTGGCATCGAAGAAGACAGTGGATGACTACAGAACATACCTCCAATGGCGTGAGCTGCTGACCTTCGAAGCCACGCCAACCCCTCCTGGAGGCCACATATCTGCCGCTGCGCTGTTCAGGGACCGCAGCCAGATTTACCCGCTACATGGGCTGAAGTGCAAGTCCTGCGGTGAAATCCACTTCCCTCCGCAAAGGGTGTGCCCCACGTGCAAAGCGAAGGATCAGTTCGATGAGTGGCGCCTCTCCGACAGGAAAGGCACTTTGTTCACCTTCGCCGCGGACAACCTATGCAGCAGGCGCGAGGCGCCCAGGGTTACTGCGATCGTAGATTTCGAGGGGGGCGGGCGCATGGCGACAATGATGACAGACAGGGTGCTCGAAGAGATAAAGATAGGAATGCCCGTGGAGATGAGCTTCAGGAAGCTCGTGTCTCAGGACGGGTTCCACAACTACTTCTGGAAATCCATACCCCTTAGAAGTTGAGCCGGTAGATTGTCGCACACATCGTAAGGAGGACAGAGAGAATGCCCGGCATTAGAGATAGGGTTGCCGTAGTAAGCATGGGCTGCACCCGATTCGGAGAGCTGTTCCACATGAGCGACCAGGACCTGATGGTGGAGTCCTGCTATGCGGCTCTGGATGACGCGAAAATGGACCTCAAGGAGATAAAGGCAGCCTGGCTAGGGATACAGGGTGCTGAGACCGGCTTCGGCGGCTGCAAGCTGGCACGAGCCCTGAAGACGGACTACATACCTATTACCAGAGTGGAAAACTACTGCGCCACCGGCATCGAAGCCTTCAGAAACGCTTCCTATGCGGTGGCTGCTGGTATATATGATGTTGCGCTCGCCTGTGGCGCAGAGAAGCTGAAAGACACCGGCGCCGCCGGCGTCACCCAGATGGGGGGCGAGGGGCAGCACGGGAGTTGGGTATGGGCGCCTGTGGTGGCTCCGGCCCGGTTCGCTCTGGCTGCCACCAGGTATTTCCACACCTACGGTCTCACCCCGCAGGAAGGGAAGCGCATGCTGGCCATGATTGCGGTGAAGAACCACCACAATGGCACCCTCAACCCCAGGGCTCACTTCCAGCGTGAGATTACGGTGGAGCAGGCGATAAACGCCCCGATGATTGCGTGGCCTCTGGGCCTCTTCGACTGCTGCGGCGTGAGCGATGGCTCGGCTGCGGCGATTCTCACGACGCCGGACGTCGCAAAGAGGATCAGGGACGACTATCTCCTGGTCAAGGGTTTCGGTGTTTGCGCCGATGGCGGAACATTTGGCGTAATCCCCAGCGACTATGATTACGTGCACATCGAAGCGATTCTTCGCTCCGGCAGGATGGCGTACGAAGAGGCTGGCATAAAGAACCCCAGAAAAGAGATTGACATCGCAGAGGTACACGACTGCTTCACCATAACCGAGGCCATAATCTGCGAGGACCTTGGCTTCACAGAGAGGGGCAAGTACAAGCAGGACATCGAGGCCGGCACCTTCAACATCGAAGGGGAAATCGCGGTCAACTCCGATGGCGGCCTGAAGTGTTTCGGACACCCCGTGGGTGCTACCGGGCTGCGGATGCTCTTCGAGTCGTGGCTCCAGCTTCGAGGCAAAGCGGAGAAGCGGCAGTTGAAGAACCCCAGAATCGGCGTGGCTCAGAACTACGGCGGTATTCCGGGCGGTGGCATCTCGGGCATGGCCATCGTGGGAGCGAGGGATTAGCCGTCAGCTTTCAGCGGTGAGTAGGGGCGCGGTTGCCGCGCCCAGAGCACTTGACATAACTGCATTGTTCTGCTATACTATCTTATGGCTCTGAAGACGATTACCGAGAACCGCAGGGCCTTCCACGATTACCACATTGAGGAGAGGGTTGAGGCGGGGTTGGTCCTGACCGGCACTGAGATCAAGTCCATACGTGCCGGACGGGTGAATCTGCGCGATGCCTACGCCAGGTCGGAGAACGACGAGCTGTGGCTGATCGGCGCGCATATCGCGAGATACCCGGGAGGGAACCGGTACAACCACGAGCCCACGAGGCCGAGGAAGCTTCTCCTTCACCGGAATGAGATAGCGGAACTGAGCGAGGCCGTGCTGAAGAAGGGGCTGACTGTAGTCCCTCTGAAGCTGTACCTTAAAAAGGGAATGGCTAAGGTGGAACTGGGCGTCGCCAGAGGCAAGAAGCAGTACGACAAGCGTGCGGCAATCGCCGAGCGCGATGCCGAACGCCAGGTGCAGCGTGCCTTGAGACACCGTACCCAGGGCAGGAAGGGCAAGAGGTAGACCCCTGCGGGAATGCAAAGGGCAAACTGCAAAGTGCGAACCGCAAACCGCGGGGGTAGGGGCGCGGTTTCCGCGCCCACCAGTCTGAGCCCTGACGGCTGAAAGCTCAGCGCTGAATGCGCGTACGTGGGGTTTAGGATTTCGAAATTGGTGCTTGGGATTTCCCCATGGGGACGTGTGGTTCGACAGGGGAATGACGTTGCGGAGCAGCAGGCCGAGGTGCCATCGCCCTCGTAAATCAGGTGGCACAAAAGTAACTGGCGAGCGCGAATACGCTCTGGCTGCCTAACTAAGGCAGCCACGCTCAACCCGGCCTCTCCTCGGTGGGTGGGATTGGGTGCCGACGAATCGAGGTGCTGCGGCCCCGAGGCCGGTAAGGGTCGCTTAAGATCAATCGGCTGGCTCCAGCGCAATCGGTCGGCGGATGGTGATGGGGCGAGAAAAAGGCAGCCGACTAAGCCTGTAGAGACTGCGGACAGGGTTCTTCTGGACGGGGAGTTCGACTCTCCCCCGTCTCCACCAGGAATCGAGCGCTGACCTCGTAAGGTCAGCGCTTATCATTTGCGTTGGGTCCGGCGAGGACTAATGTGCCAGGCTGCTTGACATGCCGCGCCATGTTGTAATACAATGTACTACAAGGGAGAATTTGGGTGATTCTCGTAGCGTACCCGTTGATTTGGACGCAGCGGGTAGTGGACAAGATCTGGCGGAAGCATCATGTCACCCCGGAGGAGGTTGAGGAGGCTGTTTTCGATGACGAGCCGATCTGCCATGCTGGAACTTCGAATTCCTGGTGTGTGTATGGTAGGACTGTGTCTGGCCGGTACTTGTTCGTAGTCTTGGGACACAAGGGCAGACGAACCCGGTACAGGGTTGTCACGGCTCGGGAGATGCAGGCCAAGGAGAGGCGCTACTACGAGAAGCATCGGAATCGAGGGTAGACAGATGGACAAGAACAAAGAAATGGTTCCCCGGTTCGAATCAGACGAGCAGGAAGCGGAGTACTGGGATGCACACAGCCCTCTTGACCTTGTTGCTGAACCCGAAGCTCAAGAGGTCAGAGTGAGGCGGCCGAAAGACAGACCGATCACGATTCGCCTGGACAGTGAAACGCGCCAGAAGCTGAACAAGTTGGCTGCTGCACGCGGGGTCGGTCCCTCTACCCTTGCGCGGTCCATCCTGGTGTCAGCAATCGCGACCGGTGAGAGGCTGCCAGTTGAGCGTATCAGACTCGAAGACTTAGCAGACTTGCTGGAGCGAAACCTTCCTCAAGCGGTAAGAGACCAAGCCCAGGACCTCGTTAGAGCCATATCCATAGGCGGTCCCCGCAATCCCGCGTTCCTTCTCTATGAGCAGCAGATCAAGGAACTTGGAGAGCTCGGGTTGCGAGTAGTCTCTGTGCTACTGTCAATGTATGGCGTGCGGGTCATCACCGAAGAGCATGCCAAGTATGAGGAGATGAGAACCCTGGTGCAGTCAGGCACTTGAAGGGGGGAACTGGCATGACAAAGAACCAGCCAGTGGCACCGCATCGTCAAGGTCCGATTCTGGTGCAGCAATGCGTTGAGGCCAACATGCCTGAGCCTCAAGCGGACGAACAGTACTTCGATAGACTTGTGGCTTTCGGTGTGGCATCTCTTGTGGCAGCGGTCATCGGCAAGCTTCTGCTGACGGCCTTGAGACGAGAGTAGGTCACGAGGTGGTTCTCGTCCGCAGCGACCGGAAATCTGAGCGCCTCCTTCTGCGAAGGAGGCCCTTCGAATTGGGCCGTCGCGCTCTATTTTACATAATATCTATAGTGCGACCATAGTGCCGAATTTGCGCCGCCTCGTTTTGCCCCCTTGGAGGTCCTCCCCGTGAGCCGGGGGACTCTCAGTTGTGTGGCGCCTGTGGCCTGGCCCGCCTGGCTCAGAACCAGGTGCCGTGTTTGCCGTGTGCCCTTTCTTGCGGAGTGCTCTGCCCGCGGGCTGGCGGCTACTTCTTGGGGTCTGAGGCCAGGACGCCTCCGGTGGCCCAGTTGGCCTTGGCTATGTCGTCGAAAATGACGATGGTTGCCTCCGGCGTGGTGTGCGCGATGGTCACCACGGCCTCCGTGATCACCCGCGCCAGCTCGGCTTTCTGAGCGTGAGTCCTTCCTTCCCACATCTCAACCCTGACAATAGGCATGCTCCCGTCTT
>CAZBET010000017.1:9699-14686 GCA_964490995.1 uncultured Dehalococcoidia bacterium | reverse complement strand
TTGCTTTGACTCGATATGTCTCTTTGGGCTCCATGGCGGGCGCGGTGGGTGCGGCGGTCGCGATCGCGGTTTTCGCCGCGCTGGGCCGGGCTCCGGTGGAGTACCTCATATACACCGCGGTGGCCGCGGCCCTCATCGTCTTCCAGCACCGGGACAACATCTCCAGGTTGTCGTCGGGCGCGGAGACCAGGCTCGGCCAGAAGGGCGAGAGGAGATAAGCCGATTGAGGCGCAGCAGATCTGAGGTCGCAGTCGTCGGCACCACTGAGTGGGGCACGACCGTCGGGATAATGCTGGGCCGCAAAGGGATGAAGGTCAACCTGTGGACGCGAACCGGGGAGGAGGCCGACAGGCTGAACCGGGCTGGGGAGCACACGAAACGCGTGCCTGGGGTTCCGTTTCCTCCAGGGGTCCGGGCGATGGCGTCGCTGGACAGCGCGCTGGCGAAGGCGCGTCTCGCAATCCTCGCCGTGCCCTCCCAGGACATGCGCCGCAACGTCAGGCTGGTCGGCAAACATATGGACAGCTCAGTGGTCCTCCTCAGCGTTGCCAAGGGGCTTGAACTCGACAGCGCCAAGAGGATGTCTGAGGTCATCGCTGAGGAAATCGATCGCCGATTCCACCCCAACGTCTGTGTTCTCTCCGGCCCGAACCTTGCCAAAGAGATAGCCCGCGGCCTGCCTGCGACGACGGTGGTAGCTGCCCGCAATGCCTCGGTTGCGGCGGCGGCGCAGAAGATCATGTCTTCGCCTGTGTTCCGCGTCTACGTGAACACCGACGTGGTGGGCGTGGAGTTGGGAGGCGTGCTGAAAAATATCGTTGCGCTCGCGGCGGGGATGGTTGACGGTTTGGGATATGGAGACAACCTTAAGGCCGGCCTGATAACCCGCGGGCTGGCTGAGATCACCCGCCTCGGCGTGGCTGCCGGGGCCAACCCACTTACCCTTGCCGGGCTTGCCGGCCTGGGGGACCTGGTCGCTACGTGCTCAAGCCCGCTCAGCCGGAACCGCTTCGTGGGGCTGGAGATAGCGAGAGGGCGCCTTCTGAAGGAGATACTGGCTTCTATGACCGGCACGGCCGAGGGGGTGACAACCACGGTGGCCGCTCTCAAACTCGCGGCTGACCTCGGGGTGGAGATGCCCATCGCGAGGCAGGTGTACCGCGTGCTCTACGAAGGGCTCGAGGTCCGTGGGGCGGTCGCGGAACTTATGGAGCGCGAACTCAAACACGAATACGCCGATATCCTGCGAATAGCGACGGACAGGCAGGCGTAGGGGCGCGGTCTCCGCGCCCGTGGGCGGGCTGGCGCAGCCTACACACCCCCTGAATCCCCTCTCGAGAGGGGACTGGCGGTGTGTGCCCCCTTCCCCTCTGGAGAGGGGCGAGGGGTGTGTCGTCCCCCGTCTGCTGGCACAGTCGTTGCCACCTGAGGGTCGGTCCGGCCCCAGTGAGAGGCTGATGGCGGACACCGGCATATGGAGAGGAAAGCCATGACAAGAAGGACGGTTCTTCTGGTGACGCTGCTCTTGGTGACATCTGTTCTGGGCATGCTCGGCTGTGTGGGTGGGGTAACACCGACCCCGACGCCCACAATGGAGCCAACGCCCTCGCCCGCGCAGGCGGTGTACGAAGACCCTGAGGGGCTTTTCAGCGTCCCCATCCCCACGAACTGGACGGCCGAGACCGTGGACGGCTACGGCGTGCTGACCAGCCCGGAGGGGAATCTGACCGTCTATGTCATGGCGCTCGAAGCGAACAGTGTGGCGAACGGCACACGCGCGGCGTGGGCCATGGTTGACCCCTCGTTCGATGTCGAACCCGACGAAGTCATACAGGAACCGGTAACCAACGGTGCGGACGAGGCAGTCACCATCACCTACGACACCGGCGACGATAACGAGGTTCTGCTTGGCGGCGGCTGGCTTTATCAGGGAATAGCCTACATCGAATTGCTCCGGGGAGACCTCGTCACGTTCCAGAAACGCGTGTCCCAACTGAGTATCATCGACAGCGGCTTCAACATCTACGCGCTGGAGGAGGTCGACCTGAGCAACGTGGAGCCAGAGCCGCTGGACGACGAGCTGCTGGCTGAGCTTGAAGCGTACATACACCAAGCGATGGAGTACTTCGAGGTACCAGGGGCGGCAGTGGCCATTGTCAAGGATGGGGGAATCGTTTACGCGAAAGGCTTCGGCGTCCGCCAGATGGGGGGCAACGAATCTGTGACGCCGGAGACGCTGATGCTCATCGGCTCCACCACCAAGACGATGACCACAATGCTGATGGCGCAGCTTGTGGACGAGGGCCTGATGAACTGGGACACGCGGGTTGTCGACATTCTGCCGACCTTTGCGGTAGCCGACGGCAACATCACTGAGAGGATCGAGGTGCGGCATCTGGTGTGTGCCTGCACCGGCGTCCCCCGGCGCGACTTCGAGATGGTTTTCAACAGCGACGGGTTGACGGCTGAGGACATCGTGGAGTCGCTGGCCGCCTTCGAGTTCTTCACCGGTTTCGGCGAGGCCTTCCAGTACAGCAACCAGATGGTGGCCACGGGCGGGTACGTGGCGGCCCTCGCCGCGGGCGGGGAGTACGGCAATCTCCGGGATGACTACGTGGCGCTGATGCAGAAGCGCGTCTTCGACCCCATGGGGATGTGTGGCACGACTTTCTCATTCGGTGAGGCTGAGGCCACGGGGAACTGCGCCAGCCCGAACGGGAGAGACCTGGCATTTGAGAACCGCCCGATCCCGATGTCAGAGGAGCAGGAGTTGCTGGAGCCGCTCGCCCCTGCGGGCGGGGCGTGGTCCAACGTGATTGACATGGGGCGCTACCTGATCGCCGAACTTAACGAGGGGGTGGCCCCGGATGGCAGGCGTGTCGTCTCCGCGGAGAACCTGGGGAAGACCTGGGAGCCGCAGGTAGCGATCTCGGACGAGGCCAGCTACGGACTGGGCTGGATAGTGGACGAGTACAAGGGGCTGCGCGTCTTCCATCACGGAGGCAACACCATGGGGTTCACCTCCGACCTGGCCTTCGTGCCTGAAGCGGGGCTCGGCATCAGCGTGCTGACGAACCAGTATGGCTCTTTCCTGAACGGGCTCGTTCGGTTGCGACTGCTCGAACTGATGTACGGGCAGGAGCCGGAAGCCGACGAGATGGGGCGTTTCCAGCTCGGCCTGATCAAGAAGGCCACCGATGAGCTGTTGGCGAAGTTGCAGGAGAGCATCGACGCGGCCGCTGTAGCGCCTTACCTGGGCCGGTACAGCAACGACGCGCTGGGCGAGGTGACTGTGGAGTGGCGCGGGAACGAACTGACCTTCGACGCCGGCGAGTTCCGCGCGGAGATTCGCTCGAAGGTGGATGAAGAAGGGAAGGTCTCGTACCTTCTCTACGAATCGCTGCTCGCGGGCCTGGCCATCGAGTTCGCAGGGGCTGAGGACGGCAAGCCGACCATGACCGTTGGCGCAGGGGTCAACCGGTACACGTTCGAAAAGGCACAGTAGGGGCGTCCGGCCCGACGCCCCAGGGCGGGGCACTCAGAATCAGGTGTGCAGGGTAGCCTGGAGCATCTGCTCCAGGCCCAGTCTGGCGCGGGCTACACACCCCTAAATCCCCTCTCGAGAGGGGACTGTAGGAGCCCTTCCCCTCTAGAGAGGGGCCAGGGGTGTGTCGTCCTCCATGCAGGCAGACACCGTGCAAATGGTGCCGAGACCGCCCTCTGGCTTCGCTTCTCGCCGTCCTGCTTCCCGCTGGTGTCAATCACGTGCAATGATGCTATAATATTGCGGGCAAAGGCTCTCGCGACGCGGGAGACGCCCTGGAAGCGATGGTGCGCGGCGAGGCCTTACGATAAAAAACAGGCAAGGAGGGCAAGAGAGGCAAATGGGGAACAGATTGAAGGGCAAGGTGGCTGTCATCACCGGCGCGGGCCGGGGCATCGGTGCGGCTGAAGCTATCTTGTTTGCTCAAGAGGGAGCAAAGGTTGTCATAAACGACCTGGGCGGCGGCGGCGACGGCTCGGGGGCATCCAAGTCGCCCGCCGATGAGGTGGTGGCGCAGATTAGGAAGATGGGCGGCGAGGCGGTCGCCAACTACGATAGTGTGGCGACCACGGAGGGCGGCGAGAACATTATCAAGGCCGCGGTCGAGAAGTTCGGCAGATTGGACATCCTGGTGAACAACGCCGGCATTCTCCGGGACAGGATGGTCTATAACATGAGCCCCGAGGAATGGGACATCGTTATGAAGGTCCACCTCTACGGCCACTTCAACTGCACCCGGCCCGCGTGTGTGCTGTTCAGACAGCAGAAAAGCGGGCGCATCATCAATACTGCGTCCGAGTCGGGCCTGGGAAACATGGGGCAGGCGAACTACAGCGCCGCCAAAGAGGGAATCGTGGGTTTCACCAGGACGGTGGCTCGAGACATGGGCAGGTACGGTGTGACCTGCAATGCCCTCAGGCCGCGCGCCGCGACCAGGCTGACCGTCTCGCCTGAGCTTCATGCCGCCATCGAGAAGGCCAAGGCGACAGGCGCGGCGCTGCCTCCCGGTGCGGATGTCATTGCCAAGATGGTGGAAGCTGACAAGATGGTCGCTTTCGTCGCATTTCTGGCGAGCGATGCGGCGGCCGGCATCAATGGCTGCACCTTCCTTATCAGCGGCGACCAGATTTCACTCTACCAGGACCCCATACCCATCAAGACCATCTACACAAAGGGGTTCTGGACGCTGGATGATCTTATGGAGATCGTGCCCAACACACTGGCCGCCGGTCTCGTCAACCCCGCCCCGCCGAAGGCGTAACCCCCGGGACCGCATCGAACTGAAGTGAAGAAGGGCCACGCAGGTCGCAGACCTGCGTGGCCCTGGCTTTCCCGTATCAGAGGCCCACACACCCCTAACCCCTCTTGAGAGGGGATTCCCCCGCTACTGTCCCCTCTCGAGCGGGGATGCTAATCCAGCAGGCCCTCGATTGCCTCGATGGT
>CAZBET010000017.1:4107-9599 GCA_964490995.1 uncultured Dehalococcoidia bacterium | reverse complement strand
CACGTCCTCGATGGCCGGGATCAGCGTCTCGCCCCGGTCCCCTTCCACGACGTAGACGTCGTTGCTGGGCGTGGTTATGATGTCCGCGACCCGCCCCAGGTAGTCGCCGCGGGTCGTGATGACCCTCAGGCCGACCAACTGGAAGGTGTAGTACTCGCCCTGGGGCAGGGGGCGCAGCTCCGAGCGGGGAATCGTGAGGTCTTGGCCTCTCAGTTTCTGCGCGTCGGCAACGCTGTCGACGGCGGCAAACTTGACAAGAAGGTGCTGTTTGTGGGGCCGGCAGCCTTCGATTCGCAACGGCTGGCCGTCCAGGTAGACTAGGCTCCCAGGCGCGAACCGATCGGGGAAATCGGTGAGCACCTGAACCTTCACCTCGCCCCGGATTCCCCAGGGCGCGGTGACATGCCCCACAACAAGGAAGTCCGGGGGAGCGAGTCCCTCGCCCATCGCCCACCCCCGCCTGAGGTGCCTCAGATTATCTCGAGTGTTGCCCGAGTTCCCTTCCTGATCGCCGCTACCCTCAACAGGGTCCGCATCGCCTTCGCGATCCTGCCCTCTTTACCTATCACCTTCCCCGTGTCCTCGGGCGCCACCTGGAGTTTGAGGATGACCCCGTCCTCGGTGGTCTCCTCGGTCACCCTCACTTCTTCGGGTTTGTCCACTATGGCCTTGGCTATAAACTCGATGAGCTCTTTCATTTCTCCTTCACCCTTTGAGCAGCGCGTCCTAGCTCGGCGCAATGACCTCAAGAAGCCTTGGCTGGCTTGCCCTCACCACCATCGGCCTTGGGAGGCTTGGCCTCTTTCGCCTTTGGAGGCTTTGCCGCTTCAGCCTCGGCTGGTTTGGCCTCTTTCGTCTTGGGGGGCTTAGCGGCCTCCGCCTTTTCCGGTTTGGCCTCTTTGGCCTTGGGGGGTTTAGCCGCTTCAGCCTTAGCTGGCTTGGCCTCTTTGGCCTTGGGGGGCTTGGCGGCTTCGGGCTCGGCTGGTTTGACCTCCTTCGCCTTAGGGGGCTTAGCGGCTTCAGCTTCGGCTGGCTTGACTTCCGCAGCCTCGGCGGTTTTCGCCTCTGCCTTCTCTGCCGGCTTGGGCTCGGCTGCCTTGGCAGGTCTAGCCTCCGCCTTCTCGGGTGGCTTTGCCTCCTCCGCCTTCCTCTTCGGCGGCCTGTGAGCGGAGGGAGGGATTGGTGTGCGCAAACAAGCGGCGACCTGCTTGTGGGTTACCCCAGCTTTGACCAGCAAACCGGCAACCGTCTGCGTTGGCTGCGCGCCCTGGTCAAGCCACTTCAGGGCCTTCTCCTGGCTGATCACGATAGCCGCCGGGTTTGCGAGGGGGTCATAGTGACCGATCACCTCGATGAAGGCCCCATCGCGGGGAGCCCGCGAATCGGCCACCACGACCCGGTAAGACGGTTTCTTTCTCCTCCCTACCCGCTGCAGTCGAATCTTGACCATTTTCCATCTCCCCTGCCACGTTATTCTCGCCTCGCGCGATCCCTGCTAGTTCTGTGATTGCACCCGCCGAAAACGGTGATAGTCCGTAAGCTTCTTCAAAGCCCTGGCTGCCCGCTCGAAGTTGGGGTAGCTGGCGATGCCCCTTTGCGTGAGCTTGTCTCTCGTCTCCGACGCGAGAGCCTCGCTGTACCACGCGGTCGCGACCGCGATGAAAGGCTTGGCCGACCTCTCCTGAAAAGCTGAGATGTCATCGAGGATAGGGTCGGTGCTCTGTGGACTGTGGCTGAAAGGCCTCAGGACCGGGATCAATTCAAGAACGATGCAGTCTATGTTGGGGTCTTCGTTCATGACGTCCAGCATGCTGTTCAGACTGGCGGCGCCGTCCTCGGACATCAGGAACGTGCTGGATATATCGAAAGGATTCCGGTAGCTGCCGCCGATGATGTTGAAGAAGGTGGCCAGCCTCCGGTACGATCTCTCGGTGAGCAATGGCACCTCGAGCCCTGCCTTCGCGAAGGTGTCGGTTATCACAACGGACTGCCCGCCGCTCATGGCGATCAGCCCCACCCTCGCTCCCCTCGGCGGCTTGACGTGGGCCAGTGCCTTGATGGTGTCGACCATCTCGTCGAGGTTGTCAGCCTCCAGGGCTCCGCACTGTTTGAACAGGGCGTGCCAGACTGTGCCCGGCTGTGCCAGCGCGCCTGTGTGCGAAGCGGCTGCCCTGGCTCCCGCCTCCGTCTCCCCGCCCTTCCAGACAACAACCGCCTTCGAGCTCGCAACTTCTCGGAGACACCGGAAGAAGCGTCTGCCGTCGGTCACGCCCTCGACATACATGCCGATTATGGTGGTCTCCGGGTCTGCGCCCAGGTACTCGAGGAAATCGGTGCTATCCAGGACGGCTGCGTTGCCGTAGCTGACCGACTTGCTGATCCTGATGCCGTTCTGCTGCCCGACGAGGCTGAATAGCGTGGCGTGGGTGCCGCTCTGGGCGATGAAGCCTACCGAGCCCCCCTCGTCGCAGCTCTGTGCGACTGTATGGCGCAACCCGACCTGCGGGTTATAGAGTCCAACGCAGTTCGGGCCGATCAGATTCAGACCTGCTTTGCGGGCCATGTCGGCCATCGCCCGCTGGAGCCTGGTCCCCTCTTCGGTGCCGGTCTCAGCGAATCCGGAGGTGAAGAAGCAGACCGCGCCGACGCCCTTCCTGACGCAGTCCTCCACGATTCTCGGCGCTACCGCCCGAGGGACGGCGGCGATCACGTAGTCGACGGGGCCCGGTATGTCGAGAAGGCTCAAATAGTTCTCGACCCCTAGTGCTGCAATCCCCGGGAGTTCCCGGGGGTCGATCTGCACCGAATAGACCTTTCCCTTGAAACAGTTGAGGCTCTTAAGCCACATGTAGCCCAGTGCCAGCTTGTCGCCTACTACTGCTACCGAGCGGGGACTGAAGGCCCTGTCCAGCTTGTTTGCTGTGCTTGCCGCCACTGTGCTCATGGTTGGGATTCGAGTATCACCCGGGCATCCACAGCGACTGCGCCGTCCTTGTAGGCGAAGATGGGGTTAAGATCAAGCTCCTTGATCTCCGGCGTTTTGTCTATGAAGTCCGAAAGCTTCAACAGCAGGTCTTCGAGCACTTTGGTGTTGGCTGGCTCATGACCCCGGTAGCCCTCTAGCACGGGGTAGCCCTTTATCTCCCTGATCATCTGGCTCGCGTCCCTTCTCACCAGGGGGACGATTCTGAACGCGACGTCCTTGAGCACTTCGACGAACACGCCGCCGAGGCCGAACATCAGCACGGGTCCAAACTGGGCATCCTTGGTCATGCCCATTATGATCTCGACCCCAGGTTTTGCCATTTTCTGAACGGAGACCCCGTGGATCGCAGCCTTCGGGTTTGCCTTCTTTGCTGCCGCCATGATGTCGGCGTAGGCTCTGCCCACCTGGGCTGCGTTGGCGAGACCGAGCTTGACGCCGCCGGAGTCGCTCTTGTGGATGATGTCGGGCGACACTATCTTCAGAACTACGGGGAAGCCCGCCGCCTTGCTTAGAGCGATGGCCTCGGCCTTGGTCTTAGCCAGCCTCGTCCCAACTACAGGAAAGCCGGCCTCAGCCATAAGTTGCTTCGACTCCACCTCGGTGAGAACCGTCCTCTTCTCTTTCAGTGCCTTCTTGATGATATTGCTTGACACGTTTGGGGTCTCCTTGTGGGATTGTTGTCTTCCTGCGCCCGCCGGGTCCTTCCTCTGCCGGCCCCCCGAAATCCGTCGGCTATTGTAGCAGGTAAGGCCCCCAAAGTAAACTGGCGGCGCTCGGGTCGAGAGCAACGACCTTGTGGGAAAGGCTTTCCAGCCTTGACAGCGGCAAGCGCAAAGCACCAATCTCTAAACCCCAAATAGCAGGGAAAGGCCTGAACCCCAATCGCGGGGTGCTCCGGGTTTCCGCGATTTGGGGTTTCGGAGTTGTTCAGGATTTCGTGCTTGGGGATTCGGATTTGCTCGTGGGTCTCGCCAAGGTGGCACTGGGTGGCCTGAACTTGCGTGAGAAGGACCCGCGTATCTCCTGCCACCATGTTGGGCGGAAATGGCTCCTGTCGAACTCCGGGCGCCGGTACAGCTTCCACCTGGGGTGGTCGCCCGAATAGAGCCCGACCCTCAGGGCGAGCATCTTGGGCCCGCCAACCACGAGCGTCCTGACCATCCTCGGTTTGGAGACAAGCGTATTCATCAGGAAGAGAAGCGTCTCCATCACCCCTGGAGGGCATCCCGCGATCTTGAGTGCTTGCCGCTCGGTCCTGTTGCTGCTTATGGCGCAGTTGCCGTAGAGGACGATTCTGCCCGGCCCTGGTTCGTTCGTCTGATTCCTGCCGCAGTAGATAGTGGTGCCGCCAAGGTCCAGGTTGGGATTCCCCCGGCTGAACGCCGCCAGGGCATAGGCCAGGCTGCTATAGCATCCGGAGCAGATTCTCTCTCCAGGGTGTGGAATGGATAGGCCGGTTATGCCGGCAGGCTGGATCAGGTCCTTGCCGGGATCGAGTTCCCACTCAATTCTCTCCGCGACGGCGTTCAAATCCTCGCCCGCAATTTGGAGGGCATTGACATCTGTAGGCAGGCCGTTGGCCAGGGCGTATTCTCTCAAATGGCCAACCTGCGAAGGGTCGATTCCCATGACTGCGGCGCCGACGCAGTCACAGGCGAAAGGATCGCGGCTCGCTACTATCAGGTTCTTGCGGTGGGCGATGCCGGCCAGGGCATCCGGCCCCTTCTCGAGTGTGTAGATGCCGTCGATTACAGTGAGGTCGGTTCTCACGGCCTGGTTCAGGAGGCAGATCAGGCGGTCAAGTCCCTTGTGGTGGAAAGCCTTCCTGGAGGGAATGTCGATGCAGCCCTTCAGGTTCTTGAAGCCGAGAGAGACCTTCACCTGGGAGTGGGTTTTCAGCACCGGCACGTTGATCAGGAAGTCAGCGTCCAGCACAGTCCTGGAGATACCCACCCTGACGCCGTCCAGGACTCTCGTCTCAAACGGGCCCTCGTTGAGGTCGATCAGCCTGGCGCCGAACCTCCTGGCCACCCTGTCGATGCCTGTGTATGTGAATCCTCTTCCGGTATGGGAGCCGAGCACGCCCAGGACGGCGCCCTCGGCGATGGAGACGTTCGTGCACCCGTGCTCCGCCAGCAGCGACAGCAGTCCCTCCACGACAACGGATGTGGTCACCATCCCGTAGGGCGGCATCCACACGCAGCCCGAATAGGTGATGTTGGGCTTAATCAGGACCCGGGCGCCGCGGTCGAGCCCTTCGAGCCCGCCGCACATTTCGACGGCGCGGCGGACCGAGTCCAGAGAGCCGTCGTATTTCACGATTGATACAATTGCCATTTGCCTGTGGTTATCCTCGGGGCATGGGCACGGCATGCCGTGCCCCTACCTGACGGTCGGGATTCTCCTCGTCCGAATCCCATTGCACGGGATTGTTCAGGATGTACTGGCGGATTTCGTTCAAATCATCCTCGTTGCGAACAACGTGTTCGTAGTAGTTGCGTTGCCA
>CAZBET010000017.1:0-4007 GCA_964490995.1 uncultured Dehalococcoidia bacterium | reverse complement strand
CTCTGCGTGCAGATGGTGACGAAATAGGCGCCTCCCTGCGCATAGTCGTATTGCCTGAGGCGAATGGAGCGGCGACGGTATCCTGGGGAGTTATTCGTCATTGTGCGTCCTTCTGTTGGACACGCATGTCGCAGCCCCACGAATGGGCGAGGGGACCTCGCCCCTACATCTCGGGGAACTCCGCCCGTGGCTCGCGCGCGGGGCACGGCATGCCGTGCCCCTATGAATTGATGCCGCGCAGGAACTCGGCATACTCGGCTACCTTGGCCAGCGCGTAGGCGGCCCGTCGTGGCTCGGCATATACGGGGACACAGCTCTTCTCCAGGAACCTCAGCTCTCCCCTGGGCCAGCCCTGCGGCGTGGCGCCGCAGATCACCGCCGGCTTGCCTGATGCCGCTATCTCGTCCAGCAGGATATCGGCAACCTTCCTGTCCCTCGCATCGTCATCCCCGGGCGGGCCGGTGAAGGCGACCAGAAGCATGTCCACATTCGGGTCTCTGCCCACCAGTCCTATCGCCGGCTTGATGTACTGGACCGGCGCCAAGGCTGCCACGAGCCCGAGATCGACCGGGTTGTTGACGCTCGTCCCCAGGCTTTCGGCGACGCCCGCAAGCTGCCTGCTGGTCGCGGTGGAAAGCAGCGGCACTTCCAGCCCCAGCTCGCTGCACGCGTCGACGGAGGTGACGGCGAGGCCTCCCGGCGTGGTGATGATCCCCACCCGCTTCCCCCTGGGACGGGGCAGGTGGTGCAGCGCCACCAGCGCATCCATCATCTGCTCAAAGCTGTCGACGGACACTATTCCGGCCTGCCGGCATAGCGCTCTCCAGACCTCGGTCGGAACCGCTAGAGTGCCGGTGTGCGAAGCCGATGCCCTCCGGCCAACGTCGGTATTGCCTCCCTTCAGCACAATGATCGGCTTGCGCGGCGATATCTCGCGCGCAACCCGCAACAGCCGCCTCCCGTCCCTGATTCCCTCCAGGTAGGCAACGATTATCCTCGTCTCCGGGTCCTGACCCAGATACTCCAGGAAGTCGACGCAGGTGAGGTCGCAATCGCTCCCGCAACTGACGCCCTTGCTCGGTTTGAGGCCTCTGGAGGCGATAGACATGAGGAGGTAGTAGAACAGGAAGCCGCTGTGCGAGATCACGCCCACGGGGCCGCTCTCCTTGGGCAGGATGAACTGCGGGACCAGCCTGGCGGAAGGGTTGAACGTGCCCACGCAGTTGGGCCCGATGACTCTGGTGCCACCCGCGTGCGCGATTTTGACGATCTCCTCCTCGAACTCTCTGCCCTCCGGCCCCGTCTCGCTGAAGCCCGCGGTGTAGAGCACAACGCCTTTGACGCGCTTCTCGGCACATTCTCGCATTATCCCGGGCACAGCCTCGCGCGGCACGGTCAGCATGGCCAGGTCTATCTCCCCGGGTATGTCGCGGATGCTGGGGTAGACGCGGACGCCGGCAAGTTCGCCGCCCCTGGGGTTGACCGGGTAGATGTTGGGGAAACCGGAGTCAAGCAGACTCAGGAGGAACATGTACGCTACGTTTGTGGCGGTACTGGAGATGCCTACGAGGGCTATCGATTTGGGGTTGAACAGCGGCGCGACCTGCTCGACTGTGTCTGTGCTCATGCTGCACCTCTATGCTTCGGCTTCCTGCCTGCGGTTCAGGTAGACCTGCAACTTGGCTATCTTCCAGGCGCCCCGTTCCTTGCGGAATTCATAGAAGTGCATGCCTTCGGAGAAGGACCTCTGCTCCAGCGGTCTTCCCGTCTCGGCGTCCATGGGGAACCCGTAGTGCGTGTAGTAGGCCCGCCCTGAAGCCGTGTCGCCCTTGACATCCACCATGATGTTAGACAGTGCGCTGAACCTGCGGTCCTCCCTGCCAAATATCAGGGTATCGCCGAAATCCCTCATGGCTTCCTTGCCTGTGATGTCGATATCCAGTTGCCGCACGATGTAATGGATGTCGTCACTCCAGATGCTGAGCCAGAGGTCCCGGTTTCCCGTATCCATGGCCCAGGCCATGGTCTTAACTAGATTCTCAACCTCAATCATATCGGGAAGCCTCATCAGGGCGTCGACCTTGCCCTCGAGCCTCCGGGCGTCGGATTCGAGCGATTGGACAATACGGACCAACTGCGCCTTGAGGTCTTCCATCAGTCCTCCTTTCGAGCGAAGGGAGTGGCACCTATGATACTTGACGAACGCTGTAAGTTCAAGGTGGGATGCGGCGCCTCGCAATCACAGCAGAACAGGCACGGCGCGTTGCATTCGCCGCCACGTTCAGGTATCATCTTAGCGGCGCGCCTCGCCTTCTGAGGAACCCGCCGAGACGAACGTACAGAGAATGAACCTCGTCCAGCATCTCGATTACCTCTTCAACCCCCGCTCTGCCGCCGTCATCGGAGCCTCCAGCATCCCGGGCAAATGGGGCTGCGACATCCTCAACCTCCTGCTGACGAGAGGCGACCGGAAAGTCTATCCGATAAACAAGAACAGGCCTGAGGTCCTTGGCGCGAAGGCCTATGGCAGCATTCTGGATGTGCCCGGCCCTGTGGATTTCGCTGTGATGACCGTGTCCTCGGACGGCCTCCCTGCGGCAATGGAGGACTGCGTCCGCAAGGGGGTCAAGACGGCGCTCGTTATCACCGGCGGCTTCGCCGAGACCGGCGCCGAAGGGGCCGTAAGGGAGCAGGAGGTGCTGGAGATCGCCCGGCGGGGCGGGATACGGTTCATCGGGCCGAACTGCGCCGGGCACGTCAACACCTTCGCTGAGCTGTTCACCGCGCCGTACCTGCCGCCGATACGGCCGGGGCCCGTCGCCTTCGTCACGCAGAGCGGCAACCTGGGCCTGGCGGTTCTCGCGATGGGCTGCGAGGCAGGCCTGGGTTACAGCAAGTACGTGAGCAGCGGCAACGAGGCCGACCTGCACTTCGAGGACTACCTTGAGTATCTGGGTCAGGATGAGCAGACGCGGCTCATCATGGGCTATGTTGAGGGCTTGAGGGAAAGCCGGCGCTTTCTGGACCTCGCCGCTCAGATCACCAGAAGGAAGCCCGTCGTCATCATGAAGGTAGGCCGCACGGACTGCGGGGCGAGGGCATCCTGTTCACACACCGCGGCCCTGTCAGGCTCCGACGATGTCGCCGATGCCGCCTTCAGGCAGGCCGGCGTGATAAGGGTGGAAGAGCTCGGCGAACTGGTCGAAACGGCCCTGATACTGCTCGGCCAGCCCCTGCCCAGGGGCAGGCGCGTCGCCGTCCTGACGGTGGGCGGCGGGCTCGGCGTCGTGGCCGCCGACGCCCTGAAGAGGCACGGACTCGACGTGCCGCCGCTGTCGCCTTCGACGCTGGACAAGTTGAACTCTCTGCTGTCGGGGAGGTGGTCACGGGGCAACCCGGTTGACACCAGCGGCGACATCAGCTACCCCTGCCTGCTGCCGCTCCTCGAAGATGAGAACGTGGACGCTGTACTGATTGCCGGCGCTGTGTGGGCGCCCGTGGGCTTCTCCGCCCTGATCAGCACGCCTCCGTGGGAGAGGGACTACTCGGCCGACCTTGATAGCCTGCTCCGGGCTGTTGAGGAGGAATCGCTGCGCAGTCTGGAGACGATAATGGAGTTGATGAAGCGGTATCAGAAGCCGGTCGTCCTCTCCGTCTGGGTCACGAACGAGGTGAAGGACGGTCCGCTCTACAAGAAGCTTGCGCAGAACCACCTGGTGCCGTATCCGACGCCGGACCGGGCGGCGAAGGCCCTGGCCCGGCTGGCGGAGTATGGCGAATATCGGGGTGTCACTGCGGGCATCACGCGATAAGGGCGACCGGCCGGTCGCCCGACCCGTAGGGTGGGTGGAGCGAAGCGCAACCCACCACCCCGAGGCCGACGAGATTCTTCGCTGCGCTCAGAATGACATATGGACCACGTGCTCAGGGCTTCGGCTCAGAATGACATAGGGAGCGACGATGGAATCCAACCTCAACCTGGCGGAGCTCTTCGATGCGAAATCGGT
>CAZBET010000016.1:4204-14855 GCA_964490995.1 uncultured Dehalococcoidia bacterium | reverse complement strand
GGCAGCGGCCCGGAAATCCCCCTGTATCCCCCTTCTCCGAAGGGGGAGGGACGAGGTTCCCCCTTTCGCAAAGGGGGCAAGGGGGATTTCGCCCCCTCAAGTCCGCCTCCGGCGGACGACGCGGCAATCGCCTGGTGTGACCGGGGACGGGGGAGGGGAGGCGGGGGACCGCGCCTCTGCTTGCGCTACTCGTGGTTTGTTGCTACAATGGTGCGCAATGGCTGGCGCGGTCCAAGACGATCCGAAGCGCGGGTCTACGGGTAGAGTTGCTGTCATAACCGATAGCAGCGCTTGTGTACCCAAAGAGGTAGTCGAACGCTACGGCATCCGCATATTGCCGCTCCTCCTCATCTTCGAGGATCGGGCCTACCGCGACGGCGTGGATATAACGTCGCGGGAGTTCTACGAGCTTCTGAAAAAAGCCAAGAAGTTGCCGACATCGTCCTCGCCGTCGCCCGGTGAGTATCTCGAAGCATTTCGCGAGCTCGCCAAGTGGGCTGACGGCATCCTCTGCATCACTCATCCGCCGCATCTCGGCATGGCGTTTGAGTCGGCCACCAAAGCCAGGGAAATGGCCAGAGAGGCGATACCGCAGGTGAGCATAAATGTCTTCCCCTCCCGCAGCCCCGCGCTCGCCGAGTGCTTCATTGCTCAGGCGGCAGCGCGGGAAGCAGCCTCAGGGCGCGATCTGTCTCAAGTCACCCAAGCTGCTCAAGACATGATGGACAGGGTGAACGCGATTTGCATGCTCGATACCCTTTACTACCTCGCAAAGGGAGGGCGACTCCCAATGGCCGCCGCCTGGGCAGGCTCCTGGTTCCAGATCAAGCCTATCCTGGATGCCACGGGGGATGTGCGTCTGTTGGAGCGGTGTCGTACCAGGAAGCGGGCAATGCGGAGGTTTCTTGAGATCATGAGGCAGCGGTCTCAGGGAAGGCCGGTGCACGTGAATCTGATGCACGCCAATGTCCCCGAGGAGGCCGAGAGGCTGAAGGCTGAGATACTGTCTCGGTTCAGGTGTCCCGAGTTCTACGTCACCGATTTCACGCCGGTGATCGGTGCTCACACCGGCCCGGGTTCGATCGGGGTGGCGTTCTACGCCGACGCTCCTTGATATTGGGCGGCGTGGGGCGGGTGCGAGCGTGGTCTGTGAGTGCGCAAGTTAGCGAGGAGAATAGTGATGTGGCGTGAGATAGTATTGATTCTGGGGGCCTACTCACTGGGCTCATTCCCTTTCATGTACCTGCTGGCCAAAGTGCACGGTGTGGACTTGAGGCAATACGAAGACAGTCACATCGCTCTGTGGCGGCACGTGGGGCGTGTGCAGGGTGCCGCGGGGGTCATATTTGACTTCATGAAGGGTGTCATCGTTGTGCTGGTCGCCCGCGGAGTGGGTTTCGCACCGGAGTGGGTCGCATTCGCTGGCGTGGCAGCGGTGGTGGGACAGATGTGGCCGGTCTTCGAGAAGTTCGATGGCGAGAAGGGCAATAGCACCGGCTTGGCCATGTCTCTGGCCCTGGCCACAACGGCAACGCTGCTTGCCATGGTGCCGATAGCGATTGGGTTCTTTGTCAGGACGATCCCGCGGTTCCGCAAGCCTGACCAGACGATGAACGAGCGGTTCATGTTCTTGGGCCCGCCGAGTCTCAGCCTGCCTCTAGGAATGGCTATCGGGTTCGCGGTGCTGCCCCTGGCGGCGTGGCTTCTGCCTCCCGGCCAGCCTCTGGGGGTGGTCCTGGCTCTGGTCGGCCTTTTCCTGGTGATTATGGTAAGGAGGGCGACCGCCGGGCTGAGAAAGGACCTGCGGCAACCATCAGGCAGGACGATCATATTGCTCAACCGTCTCCTGTTCGACAGAAGCGAGATATAGTCGAGATGGGCGCAAAGGGCGTGTTCTCTCAGCGACGTGGCTGTTGCCGGTCAGGTTCACCCGGTCTTGCATTGCCATAGTGTATGCACGTGATAGACGAAAACGAAGTCTCTGCTGATCTGGATAAGCTGAGGCAGGGACTGAATGCGCTTCCCGAACCCGTGGCTAGTCCGGTGCTCGTGATGGTTAGCGGTTTGCCGGGCACAGGGAAGTCTTACTTCAGTCGGGGGCTGGCGCAGCGTTTGCCCAGCGTCATCCTGGAGAGCGACGCGCTGCGCAAGACACTGTTCGCGGTCCCCGACTACAGCGCGCGGGAGAGCCAGCGCCTCTTCAGTGCGTGCCACCGCCTCATAGAAGAGCTGCTGCGAAACGGCGTCACCGTCATCTTCGATGCCACCAACCTGGTGGAACAACACCGGGAGCGTCTGTACCGCGTCTGCGACAGCCTGCGGGTGAAGCTCATAATCGTCCAGGTGAAAGCCCCCAGGGAGATGGTGCGTCAGCGCCTCCAGGATCGTCGGGGGGCTGTGGGTACCGAAGACCACTCCGAAGCTGACTGGAGTGTCTATCAGAGGATGAAGAGCAGGGCGGAGGCGATTTCTCGCAACCACTTCGCCGTTGACACCTCGCGCGATATCGGCCCGGTGATCGACAAGATCGTACGCGCAGCCAAACGTTGAGTCCTCCGGCCACACCTCTGTGTTCCCAGTGACATGACCATCGGCATGTCATTGCGAGGAGCCCGCCTTCGGCGGACGACGCGGCAATCGCCCGGTATGACGGAAGACCGGAGACCGGAGACGGAGGGCGACGAAGAATCCTCGAGATTCCTCGCTTCGCTCAGAATCACTATGCCTATCGCCACGGGCACCATGGGGTATGAAAATAGCGCGGGTGCTCTGTCACCCGCTGCCGTCGGCAGGGGACGGAGCCCCTGCCCTATGAGCCATGGAATCGACATTTTCGTACCAATGACAATCTGACCCTGCTAAGCGCTCTCAGGCATGCTTCTTTGCTGGGCAAATCCTTCTGTGCTATAGTCTAAACGTTGGCAACGGCATCAATTGCGAAGGGGGCAGAATTGTTTGACGAGTTGAAAGTGTTCAGTGGCAACGCTCACCCCAAGCTCGCGGCGGAGATTTGCGAGTACCTGGGGCTGCCGTTGGGGAAGATGGAGGTGTTCGAGTTCACTAATGAGAACATCTTCGTTCGCGTCCTGGAGAATGTGCGGGAGCGCGACGTCTTCGTGGTGCAGCCGGTCTGCTCTCCGGTGAACAAGAATCTCGTGGAGATGCTGATAATCATCGATGCCATGAAGCGTGCTTCGGCGGGGAGGATCACCGCGGTGATGCCGTACTACGGATACAGCCGCACCGACAAGAAGGACCAGCCCAGAGTCCCGATAACAGCGCGGCTCGTGGCCGACCTCATTACGGTTGCCGGAGCGGACCGTGTGCTGACAGTCGACCTCCACGCGGGACAGATCCAGGGCTTCTTCAACATACCCGTTGACGAGTTGACGGCGCTCTATATGCTGGGCGACTACTTCGAGAAGAAGGCGTTGAGCGACCTGGTGGTGGTGGCCACCGATATCGGCATAACCAAGCGCGCCCGTGACATGGCGGCGCGCCTTGAGGTGCCTCTGGCCATCGTTGAGAAGCGCAGAGTCGGGAACGCAGACAAGGCGGATGTCCTGACTGTCATCGGCGATGTCAAGGGGAAGCGTGCTCTCCTCTTCGACGACGAGGTGGACACGGGCGGCTCGCTGGCCGGCGCGGCGGTCGCCTTGCAGAAGCGCCGCGCCACGGAGGTCTATGCTTGCTGCACGCATCCCATACTGTCGGGCCATGGGGTGGAGCACATAGCGGAAAGCCATATCAAGGAACTGGTGGTCACGGACACGGTGCCGGTGCCGGACGAGAAGAGGATCGAGAAGATCACGGTCCTCCCGACAGCGTCCCTGATCGGTGAGGCAATACATCGCATCCACGCGGGCCTCTCGGTGGGCGCGATGTTCCAGTAGGGGGTTGGGGATCGTGGTAGGAGTGACGAGGTCTGTTTCGCTGATACTGAAGTGGTTTGGCAGCGTTGTCGCAAGCGTGCTCAAGCCGCTGTTTCGGATCATCGGTGACCCCAACGAGCGGGAGCTCAAGCGGCTCCAGCCGACTGTGGACAAAATCAATGCGCTGGAGCCGACCTTCCAGAAGCTCACCGATGATGAGCTGAGGGCCAAAGCCGCTGACTTCAGAGAGCTTCTGGCGAATGGTGCGACACTTGATAGCCTCCTGCCCGAGGTGTTCGCCGCGGTCCGCGAAGCGGCCAAGCGCAGGATAGGGCAGCGGCACTTCAATGAACAACTCCGAGGCGGTATTGTCCTCCACCAGGGCAAGATCGCTGAGATGAAGACCGGCGAGGGAAAGACGCTGGTCGCTACCCTGCCGGTGACGTTGAACGCGATGACGGGCAGGGGTGTTCACGTCGTCACCGTGAACGATTACCTTGCCAAGCGCGACACCCAGTGGATGGGGCCCATCTACCACGCACTAGGCGTGTCCGTGGCGTGTATCCAGCATGAGGCTGCGTTCCTCTTTGATCCCGGTTACGAGCCCGAAGACCCTCAGACCAAGGAAAGCCTGAAGCACCTGCGTCCAGTCACCAGGCGGCAGGCCTACGAAGCGGACGTAACTTACGGCACGAACAACGAGTTCGGCTTCGACTACCTCAGGGACAACATGGTCGTCGACCTCTCGCAATGCGTGCAGCGCGAGATGAACTACGCCATCGTGGATGAGGTTGACAACATCCTCATCGATGAAGCGCGCACTCCGCTGATAATCAGCGGCGCCGGCGAGGAACCGACCCGCGAGTACTACGACTTGGCCAGGCTGGTCTCCAGGCTCAGAGAAGGCGAGCATTACACGAAGGAACTGAAGGACCGCCTGGTGTACCTCACCACGGCCGGCATGTCGCAGATGGAACTGTGGCTCAAGATGCCTGACCTGTACAAGAGCGAGGATGTCGAGAATGGTGCCCGCAGGCATCGCATAGACAATGCCCTCAGAGCGCTGGTCTTCTATGAGAAGGATCGTGACTACGTGATAGACCGCGTGGAAGACGGCGGGCCTGGGGTCGTAATCGTCGATGAGTTCACCGGGCGAAAGATGCCGGGGCGAAGGTACTCCGAGGGCCTGCATCAGGCCATCGAGGCCAAGGAGGCCAAGGAGGGCGTCAAGGTCCGTCAGGAAAACAGGACTATGGCCACCATTACGTTCCAGAACTACTTCCGCATGTACAAGAAGCTTGCTGGGATGACCGGCACGGCGGTCACCGAAGCGGAGGAGTTCGACAAGATTTACAAACTGGATGTGTTGGTCATCCCCACGAACAAGCCTCTAATACGCGAGGAGTGTCACGACCCGATATACAAGACTGAGGAGGGGAAATTCCGTGCCGTGGTGCGGGAGATGGAGCAACTGCACGCGGAAGGACGGCCGGTGCTGGTGGGTACGGTCTCAATTGAGAAATCGGAACGCCTGAGCCAGATGCTTCAAAAGAAAGGGATCCCGCATCAGGTGCTCAACGCGAAGTACCACGAGAAGGAAGCGGGCATAGTGGCGCAGGCGGGACGATCCGGGGCGGTGACCATTGCCACGAATATGGCGGGGCGAGGCGTGGACATCATTCTGGGAGGCAGGCCCGACGGCAGGGACGCCACCGAGTGGCAGGACGAGCACAACACGGTGGTGGGACTCGGCGGGCTGCACATCGTCGGCACGGAGCGCCACGAGGCCAGGCGCATCGACAACCAGCTCCGGGGGCGCGCAGGGCGGCAGGGTGATCCCGGAAGCTCTCGCTTCTATGTGTCACTCGAGGATGACCTGATGCGCAGGTTCGGAGGTGATCGGGTCAAGGGCATCATGGAGTGGGCAGGCATGGACGAGGATACGCCACTGGAGCATGGACTGGTGGGGAGGGTGATTGAAAACGCGCAGACCAAGGTGGAGGCCTACCACTTCGATATCCGCAAGCATCTGGTGGAATACGACGATGTGGTCAACAAGCACCGCGAGGTTATCTATGCGGAGAGGAGGAAGATCCTGAGCGGTGCCGACCTTAAGGGCAACACTCAGGACATGGTGAGGGACGTGCTCAAAGACCTCGTTCGTGCCCATCTGGCTGACGAGCATGGGGACAAGTGGGACCTAGACGGGCTCGTTGTCAGTGTCAACGCTATCATGCCTGTGCCTGCTGAACTCGGCAGGGACGCCCTCGCGAAGATGAGCCGCGGTGAGATCGAGCGCAAGCTCCTGGAGCACGCAGATTCTCTGTATGAGGAAAGGGAGCGCGAACTGGGGCCGGAGAACATGAGGGTTGTCGAAAGGCTGGTGATGCTGCGGGCGATGGACAGACACTGGGTAGACCATCTGACGGCGATGGAGAACATGCGCCAGGGCATCGGGCTCCAGTCGCTGGCGCAGCGCGACCCGCTGGTGGCCTACAAGACGCAAGGCCATGGGATGTTCCAGGAATTGATGGCGGGTGTGCGGCAAGAGATAGTCCATACAATCTACCATGTGGGGATCGTGAAGCAGGAGAGGCCGCGGGAGCGTGAGAAGGTTCCCGTCGGAGCAAGGATTGGCCGGAACGACCCCTGCCCCTGCGGCAGCGGCAAGAAGTACAAGAAGTGCCACGGGAAGTAGATCAACCCCATGAAGAACGCGGCCATTGCCCAGGTGTTTCAGGATATGGCCGACCTCCTGGAACTCAAGGAGGAGAACCCCTTCAAGATAAGGGCCTACCAGAAGGCTGCGCGCACCATCGAGGACCTGCCTGTCGAACTCGGACAGGTCAAGGACGAGGGCAGGCTGCGCGAGATACCCGGTGTTGGCGAGGCGATCGCCAAGAAGATCACCGAACTCCTTGAAACCGGCCGTCTGGAGGCCTACGAGAAGCTCCGCGCTGAATTCCCCGAAAGCATCTCCGATCTCATGGCCATCCCCGGCGTCGGCCCCAAGACCGCGCTCCGCCTTTCCAAGGAGTTGGGCATCACCGATGTTGATGAACTGGAAAGGGCGATCAAGGACGGGCGCGTGGCCGGTCTCTACCGCCTGGGGGAGAAGACCGCCGACAACATCCTTCGGCACATCCAGCAGATGCGGAGCAAGGATAAGCGCATCCTGCTGGGCGAGGCTCTGCCGCTCGCCGACAGTATAGTGGCCGCCCTGAGCAGGGAGCCAGGGGTGCGCAACCTCGTCCCGGCCGGCAGCTTGAGGCGGCTCAAGGAGACTGTCGGCGACATTGATATCATGGGCACAGCCGACGACCCTGAGAGCGTCATTAAGGCGTTTGTGAGGCTGCCCCAGGTGGGAGAAGTGCTGGCGCAGGGCACGACCAAGGCCAGCGTGATCGTCAAGGGCGGCCTCCAGGTAGACCTGCGGATGGTGGAGCACGATTCCTTCGGCTCGCTGCTCCAGCATTTCACGGGCAGCAAGGAGCACAACGTGGTTCTCAGGGAGAGGGCGGTGCGTCAGGGCATGAGCCTGAGCGAGTACGGGATTACCGTCTTGAAGACAGGCAAGACCGAGAAGTTCGCCACGGAGGAGGCGTTCTACGAAAGGACAGGCCTTCAGTACATCCCGCCCGAACTGCGCGAGAACCGGAACGAGATCGAGGTCGCGGAGAAGCGAGCTCTGCCGAAATTGATTGAGTTGTCTGATATCAGGGGCGACTTTCACGTGCACACCGAATGGAGCGATGGACACGATTCGGTCGAGGCGATGGCGACCGCTGCCAGGGCTCTGGGGTACAGCTACCTGGCGATTGCAGACCATTCGGTCGGCAGAGGGATCGCGCACGGCCTGAGCATCGAGCGGCTGAGACAGCAGATAGCTGAGGTCAGGGCCCTGGCTCAGAAGCTCGATGGCTTCCGTCTCTTGGCGGGAATTGAGGTGGATATCCGTGCCGACGGCAGCCTGGACTACCCAGACGAGATTCTGGGCGAACTCGACATAGTGATAGCCGGCGTACACTCGGCCATGGGACAGGACAGGGCCAGGATGACGAAGAGGATTATCCGCGCGCTGGAGAACCCGAGGGTACACATACTGGCGCACCCGACATGCAGGCTCATCGGCACGCGGGAGCCCGTGGAGGTTGACATGGAGGAGGTATTCCACGCTGCGGTGAGGACGAACACCGCGCTGGAGATAAACGCAATGCCCGACAGGCTCGACCTCAGGGATGTCCATGTGCTGCGGGCGAAGGAACTGGGGGTGAAGCTGGTGATCGGCACAGATGCACACAGCACGGGAGACCTGGGACTGATGCGGTTTGGGGTTGGGGTGGCGCGGCGGGGTTGGTGTCAGGCGGGGGACATCCGCAATACGAGGCCTGTTGCTGAGGTGGAGGCATTCGTCAGGCAGGGCGTCCTGGGTGGGAAGCGTTCGAGGTGAGTGGGCGACATGGCGCAACGCGATATTGAGGCTGGTTGTCTGCCTCCGGCGGGTGACACCGAGGCAATCAGCCATCTGAAAGGAGCTGTGGCAGCCGGGAAGCCGTGGTACATTGCACTCCTTGAGACGGTTGGCGTGTGGAGCTCTTCTGAGGAAACCCGGAACGGGCGCAGATATCGGTACCTTATCGGTGGGGAGGCTTTCGACTGGCTGCTTCTGGCAGAGCGTCTCTGTGAGGAAATAGCCGATGCCGTACCAAGGCACGAGCTGATGGACCTTCTCTTCTTCGGCAGGCTGCCTGACGATGTGTCCGACGAGCAGTTCAAGGAACTGATCGGCAGCGCCAAGTACCATGCGTATCTGAACTATTTCTATGGCGTAGTCGTTGAGAAGTTCGTGGTTGTTGCTGTCGAGGATGAGATCCGCAAAGAGCGGGTGGGCCTTGTCTTCAGTGCCAGGGACATGGGCGTGGAAGACGGCTATGAGAGGGTCTACGGCGCCAGCCAGGAGACGCTGCTTCGAAGGTTCAGGGAGGAGAAGGGCTATCCGTGGAGCGGGAGCATTGCCCCCGACGAGCTGCAGGAGTTCACCTACTGGTTGTTCAAGTACCGGCTCGCCAACTGCGACAGGGAGCGCGTGGCCAGCGACACCAAGAAGGGGCTGGAGTACTTGAAGCGCCTGGGTCAGAGCAAGCGCCTTCGCATTCCGAGCGGGAGTGTCACGCGTGTTGTGGAACAGGCCCGCGGATTGAGGGAGGCCAGCCCTGACGAAGGTTGTCACCCGGAAGGGTCTCAGCTATAATAGCCGTCACGCTGGGCTGGTCCTGTCTGTCTGCGCTGTCCAGTCGACTGTTCGTGTACCAGCATCGGCGTGGCAAGGCAGGTGCATCATGCTGCTGGCAATAGACATAGGCAACACGAACGTGGTGGTGGGCGTTTTCGAAGGTGAGGATCTGAAGGCCACGTGGAGGTTCGGCACCGATGTCCACAAGCTCGAAGATGAATACGCGGCGGTGCTCCTGGAGCTCCTTTCACTGAAGGGTATCGGCTTCGGCGATGTGGATTGTGCCATCATCGCAAGCTCGGTCCCGCCGATGGTATCGGTTTTCGAGGAACTGTGCCGGCGCTATTTTGGCGTGACGCCGCTTGTGGTCGGATCGGGCATAAAGACCGGTGTGCGCATCGCGATGGACAATCCGCGCGAGGTTGGGCCCGACCGCGTGGTTAACGCAGCGGCGGGCCACAAGCTGTACGGCGGCCCCCTCATCGTCATTGACATGGGCACAGCCACCACCTTTGACGCGGTGTCGAAAGATGGTGACTACCTCGGTGGGGCTATCGCGCCCGGTATCGGGATTTCCGCCGAGGCTCTGTTCGAGCGTGCGGCGAAGCTGCCGCGGGTGGAACTGGTTCGGCCCAGGAAGGCAATAGGTCGGAATACCGTGGCGGCGATGCAGTCGGGGCTTATCTTCGGGTACGTTGGGCTGGTGGAAGGCATAGCGACACGCATGCGCAAGGAGCTGGGCGGCGAGGCGAAGGTGATCGCCACAGGTGGGCTGGCAGGGGTCATAGCGAAAGAGACGGACGTTGTTGACGCGTTGGAGCCCGATTTGACGCTTCTCGGGCTGAGGTTGATATACGAGCTCAACACTGATCACTGACGTGGTGCGCGGAGGCAGCGTGTTTGAAGGAAAGAACGTAGTTCTGGGAGTCAGCGGCAGCATCGCCGCTTACAAGGCTGTGGAGTTGGCGAGCAAGCTGACCCAAAAGGGCCTGGCTGTGGATGTGGTGATGACGAAGTCGGCCCAGGCGTTCGTGAAGCCTCTCTCCTTTCGCAGCGTCACGCACAGACCTGTCGTGACAGATATGTGGGAGCTATCCTCCGAGTTCAGCGTTGAGCACGTGGCGCTTGCGGAGCGGGCTGATGTTGTGGTTATCGCCCCGGCCACGGCCAACACTATCGCGAAGCTGGCTGTGGGCATCGCGGACGAAATGTTGAGCTGCGTCGCCCTGGCCACCAGGGCGCCGCTGATAGTGGCGCCAGCGATGGACGCAGGAATGTACGGCAACGCCGTCACGCAGGAGAATCTGGCGACACTGCGGTCGCGCGGCGTCACGATTGTGGGGCCCGGTTACGGGCGTCTGGCGTCCGGGCTGGTCGGCATGGGCCGGCTTGTGGAGACGGAGGAGATAGTAGGCACCATTTGTCAGGTTCTGGGGCGGAAGGGCGATCTGGCGCAGAGACAGATCGTAGTCAGCGCCGGCGGCACCCGGGAGCCCGTGGACTTGGTGCGCTACATCGGGAACCGGTCGTCGGGCAAGATGGGCTA
>CAZBET010000016.1:0-4104 GCA_964490995.1 uncultured Dehalococcoidia bacterium | reverse complement strand
GTGAAGACGCCGGATATTCTCAGTGAGGTGGAGGGCGACATTGTCAAGGTCGGCTTCGCCGCCGAGACTGAGGACGTGATTGACAGGGCGACTCAGAAGCTGGAGAGAAAGGGCCTGGACCTCATCGCGGTGAATGACATCACCGCTGAGGGGAGCGGCTTCGGAGCTGACACCAACCGTGTGACTCTGATCGATCGCGATGGCAAGGTCTTAGAGCTTCCGTTGATGTCCAAGCACGATGTTGCCCACAAGATCCTTGACAGGGTGGTGGCGCTGCTCGGGCAGTCGCGAGATTGACGCTATCTTGCGAGCGGTGCTATCATAGTCACGTGGCAGCGTAGCTCAGAGGCAGAGCAGGGGACTCATAAGCCCTTGGTCGTTGGTTCGATTCCAACCGCTGCTATTCGTTGTTCTCCCTCGCTTGGGCATCCTCTGGTTCCGGACGCAATCCCGCGTCTCTCCGAATGTCCTGCTTGGATGGCCTCCTGCCGCTGGCCTCGTCTGACTACTCACTTCCCCGGAGGTCGAAGATCAAGTAGTCGTCGGTCTCGACGAGCACCGGGTAATTGGCGGTGAGAAGGGTCTTCAGATCGGTCTGCTTTCCGTACTCGGCCAGGTCGGTGACGATGAAGTACTCGGGTGAACGGCTCTGGCAATATCCATCGAAGCGCTGTCGAGCGTTCAGTTCCGGCCGCCCCTCAAGCTGATACTGGCGGAAGTCGCTGCTGTTGGGCCAATTGAGTCCCGACAGCTCTCCGCAATACTCAAGGGGGTACCCGTCCCCGTACGTGAGGAATACGGTGTCTGTGGCGTGGGCGACGCGCTCGCCGACCTCCTGGTTGGTGGCTATCTGCCTGGCATAGGCTGGCCTCTGCGACAGTGGCGCAGGCACCCCCAGTAGGATGAGAACCAGCGCCACGATTGCGACGCCCCAGTAGTCGGCCCAAGGCGAGGACCTCTCCTTCCCTTTGACCAGGCCAACGACGAGGGCGAATACCGGCGCCAGCGAGAAGGCAACGACCGGGATGAGCTGCAGATGGTAGTAGTCGTGCGTGTGAATGTGGTAGCTGAAAACGAGCCCGAACACAAGGTATCCGGCCCACAGCCCCACCATCAGCGCTCTGCTCCATCCCTGGAGGAGCGCCACACCCCAAAAAGCGATAACCAGGGTCGTGTAGCCTGTGGCTGCGTAGATGAGGCGCGGCTCTCGGGTCACCACGAAGGCAATGAGAAAGGCCAGGTAGCCGCCCCACAGGGCTATTAGCACGCTTCTGGGGAGTCTCCTGAGGAACGTCAGCACTACTCCGGCAATAGCGAGTATGAACCCGAAGTACCCCATGACGTAGCCGATGACGAACAGCCATTCCCTCCAGAAGAAAGGCTGGGAGTAGAGGTTGGGCCAGAACCTTCCCTGCTCAGCGCCCCCCAGGAAATCGGAGATCACGGTGCCATAGATAATGTAGACTACGGTTGGCAGTATGCTGACAACTGCGAATCCTATGGTGGCCGGACTAATCAGCGACTTCCTCAGTCCCCGTCCCCAGACGGCAAGTGCCAGGAATGCACCGAATATGGCGAAAGCGCAGACGGGCTTCACGAAAATGGCAATCGCTGAGACTACTGCCGCGGTCAGCAAGCGGGGCGTGGAAGGCTTGTCGTGATGCCGCAGTATGGTGAAGATGCTGACGAGCAGCGTCATGACCATGAGTGGGTCTGGCATGAACGTGGTGCTTGCTGGTACAACGTAGGGAAGAAGCAGGTAGAGGGCTACGCAGAAGGCTGCCGCGACTTGGGAGACCATCTTCCTGGCGATGAGGTACAGGAATACGCCTCCGATCAGCCAGAACACAGCGGAAAGCGCACGGGGAATCCACAGGTGTTCGCCGCCGCCAACGCGATAGGCGAAGGCGGTCACGTATTCCATGATGGGTGGCTCGATGATGCTCTGTTGCCCCATGTTGACAGCAGCGACTTCTCTTCGCCATTGAGCTATCGAGGGGTTGCTCTCAAAGTAGAGGCCCCTCGCTATGATCGCGGAATGGTATTGCCTGGCGGGATGGAAGCCCATGTACGGCTCGCTGACCTGCCACACCCTGAGGCCGAAGGCGGCAACGAACATGAGGATGACCATGACGAGCAGGACGGCGGATCTCTGCCGTGGCGATGGCAACGTGCGCGGCGACTCGGGGCGGGGGACTGGCTTCCCCTCCGGAACCGGCTGAGGCGTGTGCGCAATAGCCGATCCGCATTTGCCACAGCGATACGTCCTGCCTGGCTCCGGGGCATCGGGGACTCGGTTTGCAGCCCCGC
Organism: uncultured Dehalococcoidia bacterium; assembly: GCA_964490995.1. Taxonomy (GTDB): domain Bacteria; phylum Chloroflexota; class Dehalococcoidia; order SZUA-161; family SZUA-161; genus CAZBET01. Next base: position 1,794 of record CAZBET010000016.1, on the reverse strand, counting down.
ACTTCGGGCACTGTACAATCACGGGCCACCTCTTCTGCAAGTCGTTCGAGGACGGAGAAAGGGCCGATGCCCTGTCTCTGGTCAGGGAAGGTTGGCGCCGGTTCCCTGGGCGTTTGATACAGAGACTTTCATACACAGTTCACGTTGGTTTGTCAAGCGCTGGCGCATTGGCGAGCCTTGCTTTTCGAGCGGGCTGGAACTGTGCTAGAATGTGGTTTGAGATTGCCACGACATGAGTTACTCCCTGGGTCTGGACGTTGGCTCCGTTACTGCCAAGGTGGCGGTTGTTGCTGAGGATGGCGAGCCCCTCCACCGCGACGTTCAGAGGATAACCGCCAGCCCCAAGTCGGCGGTTGCTTCACTCATCTCCAGGCTCAGCGACAGGTTCAACCTCCAGCAGATTGCCACGGCCGGTGTGTCCGGCTCCGGCAGCGGCGCTATCCCCAAGGAGCTGGGCTGGGCTCAGTACAGCAGCTCACTGGCTATGGCCTCGGGACTGCTGCGGTCACATGCCGAAGCCAAAACCATTATTCAGATCGGCGGGCAGACGTCCCTGGTCATCACGCTGGTAGACGGCCTGAGGAAGCCCTGGCAGGTGGTGTCGAATCCCCTCTGTGCAGCGGGCACCGGACGGTTCCTCGAACAACAGGCCTACCGCATCGGCGTGAGCCTGGACGATTTTGCCCGTATCGCGCTGGAGTGCGAGGGAACCGCGCCGCGCATAGCCGCCCGGTGCAGCGTCTTCGCCAAGACCGACCTCATCCATCTCCAGCAGAAGGGCGTCCCCATGTCGGCGATGCTCTATGCGCTCTGCGAAAGCATAGCCCGTATGGTCGCGTCGCTGAAGAAGGGCGCTTTCGAGGAGCCGGTCTACTTCCTTGGCGGCGTCGCCGCCAACGGCGCGATTGTGAAGGCGCTGAACGAGACGCTCGCCGCGCGAAATGGCCGGCCGGTCAATGTGGTCGTGCCTGACAACTATCGCTACATAGAGGCTTTGGGGTCAGCTCTCCTTTCCAGGGAATCGGGCAAGAAGGCAACGGTGGTTGTGCCGGCTGAGGCCGACGCGAGCCAGCGCTACTTTGAGACGCAGAGGCTGGAGAGGGTCAGCCAGAAGGATACCTGGGCCGCCCCGAGCATCGAGAAGCCGTTCAAAGGCTATCTCGGCGTGGATATCGGCTCGACGAGCACCAAGGCGGTCATAATGGACGAATCGGGCACCACGGTGCTCGCTAAGAACTACCTGATGACCGCCGGCAGGCCGGTTGAGGCGATAAAGGACGTTTTCCGCAATCTGCTGAAAGAGGTGGGTGACAAGCCGCAGATTGCCGGAGTGGGGGTCACCGGTTCCGGCCGGTATCTCGTGGGCAGCTTCATCGGGGCAGACGTCATCAGAAACGAGATCACGGCCCAGACGAGGGCGGGCGCCGAGGTAGACCCCGATGCGGATATCATCGAGATCGGCGGCCAGGATTCGAAGCTGGTGATCAAACGGAACGGCGTGGTGGTTGACTACCAGATGAACAAGGCGTGCGCAGCCGGTACGGGCAGCTTCATAGACGAGCTGGCCGAGCAGCTCGGCGTACGCGTGCAGAACGGCGACTTCGCCCGGCTGGCTTTTGACGCGCCTCACACGATAGACCTCGGGTCGAGATGCGCCGCATTCATGGGGCAGTCGGTGGCTTCGGCACAACAGGAGGGAGTAAGCCTCGAAATCATAACGGCCAGCCTCGCCAACTCGATTGCCGGCAACTACCTGTCCAAGGTGCTGGGCAACAGGAAGCTGGGCAACAAGGT
>CAZBET010000015.1:0-14862 GCA_964490995.1 uncultured Dehalococcoidia bacterium | reverse complement strand
TACGTCATTTCCCGCAGCTTCGCCTCAGCTTCAACAGGTGTCAAACTGAAGTCAACGCAACGGATGGACAACGAATTGAGACTGGGTTAGACTATCGGCTGGCTGTGAAGTGCCCCCACGCCGAGGGCATACCGCGGGAGTTCGTATTCGTCGACATCCTCGTTGTTGGTCCGGCAGCACGGTGCGTAGACCGTGTCCGTTCCGGAGCTGCTGGCTCTTAGGCGGGAGTTGAGCCATGGTAGTCAGGCACCAGTTGGACCACATGTTCAATCCCCGGTCAGTCGCTGTGATTGGGGCATCCGGTACTTTCGGAAAGTGGGGCTTCAACATCTTCAGCCGGGTGCTCAGCACGAGGGGTAGGAGGGATGTCTACGCCGTAAACGACAGGGAAACCGAAGTCCTTGGGGTGAATGCCTACGGCAGCATTTCGGATGTGCCTGGGCCTGTGGACGTTGCGGTGATAACGGTCCCATTTCAAGCGCTTCCCAAAGTCATGAGCGACTGTGCCCAGAAGAAGGTCAGGGTAGCAGTCATCATCTCCAGCGGATTTGCCGAGACAGGTGCGGAGGGTGAGGGAATTGAGCGAGAAGTGGCCAGGATCGCTCGACTTGCCGGAATCCGATTTGTCGGGCCGAACTGTCTGGGGGTCTTCGATGCCTACAGCGGTTTCTGTACGCTGGGCTTCTTGCCGCCTGTGCGGAAGGGGAACGTGGCGCTCGTCTCTCAGAGCGGAAACTCAGGGCAGTCAGTCCTCAACTATGGGCTCCAGATGGGCTTGGGGTTCAGCAAGTTTGTCAGCAGCGGAAACGAGGCGGACCTGCACTTCGAGGACTACCTGGAGTATCTGGCTCAGGATGAAAGAACCGAGATCATCCTGGGCCATGTCGAGGGCCTCAGAGAGGGCAGGAGGTTCCTGGAGCTGGCAAGGGGGATTGCCAGGAGGAAGCCCATTGTCATCATGAAGACAGGGCGCACCGATGTCGGAACAAAGGCGGCACGGTCGCACTCGGCTGCTCTGGCCGGATCGGAGGTGGTGCTCGATGCAGCTTTCAGGCAGTGTGGAGTCATCAGGGTAGATGAGATAGGCGAGCTGGTTGACGTTGCTGTGGCTCTACTCGGCCAGCCCCTGCCCAGGGGCAGAAGAGTGGGGGTGCTGTCGATGGGAGGCGGTATGGCAGTGACATCAGCAGATGCCCTCAGGAGGGAAGGCCTGGAGCTCCCTCCCCTATCACCGACGACGATAGACCGACTGAATTCCATCCTCTCCACGAGGTGGTCTCACGGCAACCCCGTCGACCCCGCCGGCGACGTCGTCAGCTATCACTGCCTCTGGCCGATGATCGAGGATGACAATCTCGACGCAATAGTCGTCATCGGCGGCATCGGCATGGCGAGCGGCTTCTCCAGGTGGGCGCCTCCTTCCATGAAACGCGATGTCGGTCAGGCAACCAAGTACCTGGATGCTCTAGAGATCGAGAACGTGGAGAAGACAATCGAACTTATGAGAAGGTGCCATAAGCCTGTCATCTTCACCATGGCCGTGACCGGCGCTCCAGCCAAAGGCAAGGTCGCCAGGATGCTGAATCGAAGCCATCTGAATCTCTACTCTACCCCGGAGAGGGCAGCCAGGGTGCTTTCTTGCCTCGTCAAGTATAGCGAGTACCTCAGACGGACGGCGGAAAGCCATAGCTGAAGCACGCAGGAAGCGGACGGCATGCAGGAGGGATGGTTATCAGACAGGCAACTAGTCGCATCTCGAAATCTACATGACCCGCCAATTCACGTGCACGGACCTGCTGCAACCTGAGGAGAACCTGCCCACACAAGATACAGCCTGGAGCAGACCAACCGAAGGAAGCCTGAGTCGGAGGAATCTTGGCTGCCCACACCATTCATTTCGAGCCTCTGGGACGGCGGGGGACCTGCCGGACTGACCAGTCGCTTCTTGATTGTGCCCGCCAGCTTGGCATAGGCATCAACAGCGTATGTGGAGGCCTGGGCACTTGCCTGTCCTGCAGAGTGCGAATACTTAGCGGAACCGCGTCCAAACCTACGCCAAGTGAAAGAGAATCCTTCTCGCACCTGGAATTGACGGAGGGCTGGCGGCTGGCATGCCAGACCTATCCCACCAGCGAGTGTGAAGTCAACGTGCCCATCGAGTCCATGACCACCGCGCAAAGAACCCAGGTGGAGGGGCTGGAGATAGCGGTCAAGCCGGAGCCACCTGTCAAGGCCTATCGACTGGAACTGCCGCCCCCATCCCTGTCGGATTCACAGGCTGACGCGGATAGAGTGCTGGAGTCACTCAACAAACAACACCGATTAGGCTGCAAAAGGATTGACATAGATGTTCTGCGTAGCCTCTCTGTACAGCTTCGAGACCGAGACTGGGAGTGCCAGGCATCGATTCGACAAGACGAGGTAGTGGCCATCAACCACCGGTCCAGCCGCCAACTGGGTCTGGCGGTGGACTTGGGCACTACCAAAGCCGCCGGCTATCTGGTTGACCTGAGCAACGGCAAGACCCTGGCCTCCAAGGGGATTGTGAACCCCCAAATCAGCTACGGGGCAGACATCATAAGCCGGATTGCCAATGCCGTGAAGGAGCCGGAAAAGAGCACACATCTAAGAGACCTGGCTGTGCAGGCGATCAATCATCTGGCCTTCGACCTGTGTGCCGATGTGAGCGCCACTATTGGCCAAATCGTTGAGGCAGTGGTGGTAGGCAATACCGCCATGCACCACCTCTTGCTCGGCTTGCCGGTGAGGCAACTCGCCATGTCCCCCTATGTCCCCACGGTCAGCATGGCGCTCGACATCAAAGCTCGCGATATGGGCATACATATTGCCACGGGTGGGTATGTTCACATACTTCCTAACATTGCAGGCTTTGTCGGCGCCGACCACGTAGCCGTGTTGTTAGCGGCACAACCGCGGCAGGCGAAAGGGACAGTGCTGGTCATCGATATCGGGACAAACACAGAGGTTTCCCTCATCAGTGGTGGCAGGATAACCTCCGTGTCCTGCGCCTCGGGGCCTGCATTCGAAGGCTACCAAATCAGGCACGGCATGACGGCTTCCAGCGGCGCAATCGAGCACGTGCGGATAGTGGGTGAGGAAATCCGGTACCAGACCATAGATGGAGCGCCACCTGTCGGTATCTGCGGCTCAGGGGTGGTCGACACCCTGGCTCAGCTATATCTGGCGGGCATAATCGACGAGAGCGGCAGAATGATAGACAGCCATCCCAGGGTTCGTATCCGCAAGAGGCAACGCGAGTTCGTGCTGGTCAGCGAAGATGAAAATGAAGGACATCCAGCCATCGTGTTCACCCAGAAGGATGTGCGAGCCTTACAGCTAGCCAAAGCAGCTATTCGCACGGGCATCCAAGTGCTCCTGGAAATGAACGGATGCTCCGAAGAGGAGATAGAGCAGGTTCTAATAGCAGGGGCCTTCGGCACATACATGGATGTGTCCAGTGCCATAGCTATCGGCATGTTCCCTCCATTGGCTCTTGACCGTTTTCGACAGGTGGGCAACGCCGCAGGCACCGGGGCCAGGCTAGCTCTGATCTCCCTCAGCGAACGTGCCCAGGCGAAGGAACTGGCCTCACGGGCGGGATATGTCGAATTGGCGACTGTGCCTGGATTCGCGCAGACGTTCCTGCAAGCGAGCTTCGTGGGGAGGTACCGCCTGATGAACGGAAAGAGAGAGAAGGCTGGATGATGGAAACGAAGATATCCAGTGCTGGCAGGGAAGTGACTATCGGGCACGGCCACCCAACAGTGCTTATCGGCGAGCGCATCAATCCGTCGGGCAAGAAGAGACTTGCCGAAAGCCTTAGGGAAGGCAATCTCGACATCGTCCGCAGAGAGGCGAGGGCTCAGGCGGAGGCCGGCGCGGACATTATCGATATCAACGTAGCGACATCTGGCGTGGACGAGGCATACCTGCTGCCCCGAGCAGTTCAAGTCACGATGGAAGCAGTGTCCACGCCACTGTGTATCGACAGCGCTAGACCTGAGGCCTTAGAGGCTGCCCTTGAGGTCTACAAAGGCAAGCCTCTCGTCAACTCGGTGTCCGGTGGAGAGCGCTCCCTCGAAAAGGTCCTACCTCTGGTCAAGAAGTACGGGGCAGCGGTAATCGGTCTGGTGCAAGATGATGAGGGCATCCCCAGGGACTGGCAACGGCGGGTGGCCATCGCTCACAGGATAGTGAGACGAGCCGAAGCGGAAGGCATACCTCGCCAGGACATAATCATCGATTGTCTGGCTCTTGCCATAGGTGCGGATACCAGTTCAGGGGAGGCTGTGGTCGAAGCGATCCGCCACATCAGGGATGAACTGGGAGTGAACGTCACACTGGGTGCAAGCAATGTCTCTTTTGGCATGCCTGATCGGGATCTGCTCACCAATGCTTTTGTGTCCAACATCATCGCCGCGGGTGCAACCTGCCTTATTGCGGATGCAGCCAAGGTACGCCCAACTGTTCTCGCAGTTGACTTGATTCTGGGCCGTGATCCGGGGGCCAGACGTTACATTGAGGCTTATCGCCAGCGACAAGGAGCAAAGCGATCAGGCCATGCTTGAGCCATAATCCGTGGGTGGAATGCGGAGTTGCCGTTCGTGGTGAGCCCTTCGTCAGGCTCAGGACAGGCTTGTCGAACCATGAACGGCCCTTCGACAGGCTCAGGGCGAACGGGAAGAGAGAACTGCGCCTCATCACCCGCCGGGCGAGCCTCCTGAATCTGGACTCACGGATTAGGGTTGAGAGCAGTCTGTTGAAGCCAAAGTCCTGCGGATTCCACAAGCTCGATAGCCTTTGTCCGGAGCCATGAGGGAATGTCAAATAGTTATCGGGTACTTGCCGTACTTATGCGCCGCTTCAATCATCCATTGGAGGCGCGTCGGCTGCACCGATGTATGTGAATGGGACGGCGACAGGATGTAGCCGCCTCCCTTGGCGGCATCCTTGATCGCCTGCTTCACTGCCACCTCCACCTCCTCGCGTGTGCCCCTAACGAGCAGATACGCGACATCCAGGTTGCCCACGAGAACCAGCTTATGTCCCACCTGCTCCCTGACCTTCTTCAGCTCCATGCCCGCTGTGGGCTCCAGCGTAAATACGCCGTCAAAGCCCCACTCGATGAACTTATCGAGGAACGCGTAGATGTTTCCACAGGAATGCCAGATCAGCTTCTTGTTCTGCTTATGCACCAGCTCCGAGACGCGCCTATAGCTTTCCCCGAGCAGCTTCTCAACGACTGCGGGCCGCATAATTGGCCCCGTTTTCTGCCCCAGGTCATCCCCTCCGAACACCACTTCCACGCCCGACTTCATAATCGCATCCAGGTACCGCAGGTACAGCTCCGTCCAGAAAGCGATAACCCTTTTCACGAAAGCGGGCTGCTGGTAGACGTATCTGGTGAAATTCACGAACCCCATGCACTGCCAGGTCGACTCGAATATCTCTATGCTCGTGTACCCGATGGGCAGGATCCTGTCGCCATAGCTGTCCACCAGCTTCCTGTGATGCTCTGCGGTGTTCTTCACGAACTCGTCGAAAAGGGGCTTCTTCCTTTCGACCCAGGCATCCCACTCCTGCTCGGTCGGACACAGTCCGTGGGTGTAGTTCATGACAACGTTGCCGTCTTCCTTGCCGGTCATCTCCCAGGCACGCCCTGCTATATCGTGGCACGCCAGCCCTTGCCTGGCTCCCGTGTCTCCGACCACCTCCATGTACGTATATGTCGTCCAGTTCGCGTCGAAGCCCAACTTGATAGCCGCCTCCAGGGCGTCAGCGAAATTGCCGTACACCAGATTGGCCCAACTCGAGCCAACGATATCCTTGATCTGGCTTCTCATTTCGGGGTCTCTCAGCATGGTCGCGATGTCGGCGGGAGGCTTACCCAGGATGGAGTTGCTCATGCCCGGCTCCGCGATTAGACCCATCACCGGGACGCGGTCCGGCTCCTCGTGATTGAGTGCCGTCAGAATGCGTTCCCTGAAGTCCACTACGCGGAGCTCCACTTCTTGATGATATCTGTGCCTGTTGCATCGACTATCAGTTTGACAGTTGCGATCGTACCGTCCATATCCAGGTCCAGCAGTCTGCCCTTCAATTGCTCGAGGATTTCAGCAGACATCAGCCAGTCTCCTTGTCAGAACCACGGGCCAGGATGAGACAGTGGCGTGACCCCGCTGCACCAGCCACTTCTCAGGCCGATTTCTCAGCCTTCCGCCGCGCCATTCTAGCTGTCCGTATTCCCACTGTCAACCTTTCGAACTGGGATGGTTTGCCCGAGGGCGAAAGGGATTATCACGCCAAGAGGTAAAGGGCAATATCGCCCACATTTGTACCGGTGTCACCGGTCACTACCAACGAGCCACCGGTCTTCTCTAACAAGCTGAAGCTGTCAAACCTGTCTAGATAATCCCTGATATCGAGCCCCTTAGCTCTCGCTCTATCCAGGGTATCTTTATCCACAATAGCTCCGGCGACATCAGGTAAGAAGTCCGAGCCATCAGTGCCGATACTCGCCATCAGCCACCCACCGGGATAATTCTCCAGGGCCAGCATAGATACAGCGGCATAGTGTTGATTTCGTCCGCCCTTACCAGCATTAACCGGCAACCTTGGCGTCGTTTCACCACCTATCAACAAGGCGTTGAAGCTGGCGTACTTCGAGTCCAGTATTTCACCAGCCCGCTGAAGGGCGACAGCACTTGTCTCACCCTTCTGTTCAGAACTGAGTATGAAGGGAGAGAATCCTAGTTCCACAGCTCTATCATACATTGCCTTCAAAGCCAGCCTATTATCTCCAATTATGTAGCTATGGCAGTTGATGAGGGCTTTAGGTGTCTCGGGCACCTCGCGCCGACAACCTCTGGATAGATAGCTGATAACGCTCTGCGGACATCTGTCGAGCAAACCGTATTTCTCCAGTACGCTATGAGCATCGCGGAAGGTTGATGGGTCAGCAACTGTGGGACCGGAGGCAATGGTCGCCAGGTCATTGCCCACAACATCGGAAAGTATCAGTGACACAACAGTTGTCGGCGAATAGTAATGGCCCAACCACCCACCCTTAACCACAGACAGATGCTTCCTTACAGTATTGATCTCAGCTATCTCGGCCCCGGAGCCAAGCAATAGCTCCGTCACTCGTTGTTTGTCTTTCAGGCTCACGCCATCAACCGGACAGGGCATCAAAGCGGAGGCGCCTCCAGAAAGCAAACAGATTGCCAAATCCCTCTCTGTTATGTGATATTCGTCCCTTAGCGCCAGCATTCTCCTGACGCCATCAACACCTCTTTGGTCTGGAATTGGATGGCCGGCTAACTCGATCCTGATTTTGTTCGTGCTGTACTCTCCCCCTTTGCAGTTAACCACGCCGGCAACAATGCTATCCAGAGGGACGATGTTCTCCAGGGCTTCTGCCATCGAGCCCGATGCCTTGCCCCCGCCGATAACGAAGACCCTAGCACCAGAAAGCTCGTAGATATCATTTGTTATGCCAAGCGTTCTGCCAGCGGCATTCCATGTTAATGCGGATTTCATGATGTTTGTGGGTAGAACGCGGCGGATACCAGCCTCGATAATATCAAGGGCCTGCCTTCTCAACTCCGTGGTCGCCAGTTCTTCCCGGTTCTTAATCATTAGAACGCCCCGTCATGAAGCGATGAACAGACCGCCGAACTAATTATAGCAGGAGCCTTCTCATGCCAGGGCTTGTTGACAGACCCCAGCTCTTCTGAAAGAATCGTGGTGTCTGATTGAAGGTTGACTCGATGTTCCGTTTTCTGACTGCGGGTGAGTCACATGGCAAGGGGCTGGTGGCCGTTGTCGAGGGCGTGCCGGCGGGGCTGGCCCTGGACGAGGACTACATAGCACGCGACCTTGCCCGGCGCCAGACGGGGTACGGGCGCGGGGCCCGCATGGTCATCGAGCAGGACCGTGCCGAGATCCTTTCGGGGGTGCGCCACGGCTTTACTATGGGCAGCCCTATCTCTTTCCTCATCCCCAACCGGGATTGGCAGAACTGGAAGCAGATAGTGGGCGTGTCGCCTGTCGAGGAGGAGATAGAACCGCTTACCCGCCTGCGCCCCGGCCACGCCGACCTGGCGGGGGCGGTGAAGTACCACCTGGACGACATCCGGCCCATTCTGGAGCGCGCCAGCGCCCGGGAGACGGCGAGCCGCGTCGCTGTCGGTGCCATCGCCCGCAAGCTGCTTGGGGAGTTTGGCATCGAGATACATAGCCACACCGTCTGCATCGGCGGGCGCTGGGCAAGGGAGGTCGCCCTGGTTGACTGGGTGAGGGTGGAGGCATCGCCCGTTCGGTGTGCCGACGGCAAAGCGGAGAAGGCTATGCTCGCGACCATCGATGGAGCCAGGGAGGCTGGAGACAGTGTGGGTGGGGTCTTCGAGGTGGTGGCCGGCGGTGTGCCCATCGGGCTGGGAAGCCATGTCCACTGGGACCGCAGACTCGACGGCAGGATAGCGCAGGCCATAATGAGCATCAACGCTGTAAAGGGCGTGGAGATCGGGGCCGGGTTTGCCGCGGCAGGTCTCCCCGGCTCGGAAGTGCACGACATCATCGAACCCGATGCGGAGCGCCGGTGGCGCCACGCCACGAACCGCGCGGGCGGAATCGAGGGCGGCATGAGCAACGGCGAGTCGATAGTCGTCCGGGCCGCCGTCAAGCCTATCCCGACGCTGGCGAGGCCTTTGCCCTCGGTTGACCTGCGGACGGGGGAGAAGGTCGAAGCGCATGTCGAACGCAGCGACGTCTGCGTGGTCCCAGCCGCGGGAGTAATCGGGGAGGCCATGCTGGCGATCGTACTGGCCGATGCTGTGCTGGAGAAGTTCGGCGGCGACCACATTGCCGAGACGCTGCGCAACTGCCGAGCCTATCTCGATTCAATGTCGCCCAAGAGGAATTGACGCGAAACCGAATTCATAGGGCAGGGGCTCTGTCCCCTGCCAGGTAACGCGGGTGGCACAGCACCCGCGCTATTCCTAAGCTTCACGGTGCGGGTGGGAATCGGCACGGTTGATGATGAGCAATCTCGGCTTTCACTGCCATGACGTCCACCTGCTGGAGGAACTGATAGTCGGCAATGACCTCAAGCGGGGCGAATTCTACAATCTACTTCCTGACGACCTCGGTGAACTCAGAAGGCTCATCGACCATCACGGACTAGACTGGAGCATACACGCCCCCTTGATCCAGCTCGACTGGTATCCGCAGCCTCCCACCTGGTCTTTTCTCTGCGACGTGGACAGGGACAGGCGGGAGTTGACGATGAAGATGATAGTGTTCACCGTGGAGCAGGCCGCGGAGTTCGGAGCTGAATACGCGGTCGTCCACTTCCCCTCGCCGGCATCGGATGCAGCATCCAGCGAGAGCCCGGCGAAGCTCGAAGCGATTGCCTGGAGAAGCTGCGAGCGGCTGGCTGAGCTCAGCCTCAAGCGGAAGGTTCCGATTCACGTCGAGGGCGTGGGAGCGAGCGAGCTGATCAACGCAGGGTTTCTGGGTGCTGTGCTGAAGGAGTTCTCCCCTCTGCGCTACTGTTTCGACACCGCCCATTCCTATCTCGCCGCCCAAGACAACGAGTTCGACCTCTACGGTTTCGAGGCGGCGCTTCTGCCGTACCTGGGCTCGGTGCATCTCTGGAATCTGCGCGGGTGGGACGACTACCACACCTTCCGTCACATCCCGATACATCCCAGCCAGAGCCCTGAGGATGGCTGGGTCGACATTGCGCGGGTGCTGAAGGTGCTGGTCTCGAAGAGGGATTCTCTGCCAATCATTTTTGAAAGCGAACGTGCGTATCCCGGGGAACTGGGCAACCATGATTATCGGGAAGGGGTACAGTGGGTGAAGGAACTGCTGCGAACATCATCCTGACGGGCTTCTCCTACACCGGCAAGACGAAGGTGGGGCAGGAGGCGGCTCGGAAGCTGGGCTGGCGCTTCGTCGATACCGACGACGAGATAGTGCGCATCGCTGGCAAGCCGATTGCCCAGGTCTTCGCTCAGGACGGAGAAGCCCGATTCCGCGAACTGGAGCGAGAGGCGCTCGAGAAGGCGTGCCGGGGGAAGGACGCCATCGTCTCCACAGGCGGCGGGGCGATCATGGATGCCTCGAACCGGCGGCTAATGATGGCGGCGGGCGTGGTTGTCTGCCTCGAAGCGAAGCCAGTCACCATCTACCAGCGCCTGCTCAAGGATGCCGAGGCTGGCTCTGAGACCGAGGTCCGGCCTCTTCTTGCGGGCACCGAGCCTCTCAGACGCATCGAGTGGCTGAAGGGATTCAGGCAGCCCCACTATGCCCTATCCGACTGGACGGTGCACACGGACAATCTGACAGTCAAGGAGGCGGCGGACGAGGTGATCCGGGGATGGCGGTATGGAGGCAGGAAGAGGGCTTCGCTGCCCGCGCTGCCAGATGCCAGGGAATCCGACGCGCCCTACTGCGAGCACCAGGGCGCGGCCTGCGTCGTGACCACCGCCACCGAGAGCTATCCTGTGTTTGTCGGCTGGGGCTTCCTCGAACAGTTGGGGAGGCGGATGCGAAACGCCGGCCTTCAGGGCAGGGTGCACATCATCAGCGATGACCGGGTCTTCCCGCTGTACGGCGAAAACGTGAGCAAGGTTCTGGAGGAGGTTGGTTTCGCGGTTGATTCGAAGGCGGTGCCTCAGGGAGAGCGGAGCAAGTCGTTTGAAATGGCGGCGAGCCTGTACGATTGGCTCGTGGAGCGACGTTGTGAACGTGGGGATAGCGTCGTGGCGCTGGGCGGTGGGGTCGTGGGCGACCTGGCGGGGTTCGTGGCTTCAACCCTCCTGCGCGGCTTGCCTTTCGTTCAGGTGCCGACGAGCCTGGTCGGAATTGTGGACTCCGCCATCGGGGGAAAGGTGGCGATAAATCACCCGCAGGGCAAGAACCTCATTGGCGCTTTCTATCAGCCTCGGCTCGTCCTCGCCGATACGCAGACGCTCACCACTCTGCCACGGCGGGAGCTGGTCTCAGGCTGGGCCGAGGTGATAAAGCACGCCATGATCCGCGACCCAGGGCTGCTGAAGCTGCTTGAGGAACGGTCGCAGGAGCTTCTGCGATTGGAGGAGAAGGTCACAGCCGAGGTTGTCGCGCGCAGCGCGGCAATCAAAGCCGCTGTAGTGAGCGAGGATGAGAAGGAGCAGGGGATACGCATCATTCTGAACTACGGGCACACCATCGCGCACGGACTGGAAGCGGCAACGAACTACGAGCGATTCCTCCACGGCGCGGCGGTGGCCATCGGTATGACTGGGGCAGCAACGCTCAGCCGGCGGCTGGGGCTGCTGCCGCTGGGCGTCATTCGGCGTCAAGGGGCGCTGCTGCGCACGTTTGGCCTGCCCACGACCTGCTCAGGCGTGGATGCGTCGGGTGTCCTACGGGCCATGGAGCTTGACAAGAAGGTGAGGGGCGAAAGGATACGGTGGGTCCTGCTCGCGGATATCGGCCGGCCGGTTATCCAGGATGATGTGCCGAATGAAATGGCGGCGGGGGCGGTGCGGGAGCTGGTGACTGGGTGACTGGGTGATTGGGTGATTGGGATGCTGTTGGGCGGTCGAGCGATATGCTATTATTGTAGAGGCCGCAAGATAGTCCGCGAGACCCAGAGAGATGAGAGACACCATCGAAGCTGCTCGGGGCGCTGTCATCGGCGAACTAAGCAGGAAACCCCAGAGCAAGGGGCTCATTGACTACATAAGCGTACTCAAGCCGCGCGAGACAGTCCTGCTGACGTTCATCGGTGTCTGCTCCGCTATCATCGCGGGGCAGGGCAGCGTGTCCTGGCACCTGCTCTTGCTCACGCTGGCTGCCGTCGGCATAGGTGCTGCCGGGGCCAACGGCCTGACCAACTATCTCGACCGCCAAGTTGACGCCAGGATGACGCGCACCCACCTTCGGGCCCTGCCTGCGAAGCGGATAGTACCGGCCCGAAAGGCTCTGGTCTGGAGCATATTCCTGCTTCTGGTTGCACTGACTCTGGCCTGGTTCCTCCATCCTCTCTGCTTCGTCTTCGGGCTCTGCGGCACCATCGCGGCGTCGGTTTTCCGGAAGAGGGTTATGTGCGTGATCCAGGGAGGCGTCGCGGGCTGCGCTCCGGTGGCGATAGGCTATGTCGGCGTAGCGCAACGGCTCGATCTGACGCTCCTTTTCCTCTGCATCCTTATCGCGGTGTGGATCCCGCTCCACGTGTGGAGCGTGATGATCGCGAACCGCGAGGACTACCTCCAGGCCGGGGTTGCCTACTTCCCGGTGACCTGGAAGGCGAACGATGCCGTCAAGGTTCTGATGGCGCTATCCGTAATGCTGTATGCCGCCTCTATCGCCCTCTGGGCGGCCGGCGACTTCGGCTGGCTCTACTTCGCCGTGGCGAACGTGCTGGGCATGGCCATGGTCTACGCCAACCGCAATCTCGCGAAGAGCGTTGCCTCGCGCGACGCCTGGAAGGTCTACAAACTATCCGCCTTTCCCTACCTCGGCGTTATCTTCACCGTTCTCTGCTTGAGTTTCTGGGTCTAGTCCTCAATGAGCCAGCTCTTCGAGCTTGTCACGTCCTGTCAGCACACAAAGGCCCGTGCCGGCACGCTTGTGACTTCGCACGGCTGTGTGCCCACGCCCCTTTTCATGCCTGTGGGAAGCCAGGGCGCGGTCAAGGCACTGGCGCCTGACGACCTCAGGTTGTTGGGCGCAGGCATGATCCTGGCCAATACGTACCACCTTTGCCTCAGGCCGGGCATCGAGACCATCGTGAAGCTGGGGGGACTGCACCGGTTCATGTCATGGGACGCGCCTATTCTGACGGATAGCGGTGGCTTTCAGGTGTTCAGCATGGGGCACCTTCGTCGCATCAGCGACGAAGGTGCCCTCTTCCGCTCCCATATCGACGGCAGCGAGCATTTCCTGAGCCCTGAGCTCGCCATCGAATTCCAGGAGATGCTTGGCGCCGACATCATCATGGCTCTCGACGAGTGCCCGCCGTACGGCGATGACTTCCATGCCATCCGGCGGGCCATGGAGCGTACTCATATCTGGGCCGGGAGGTCCCGAAAGAGGCACAGCAGGGAGGGGCAGGCCCTCTTCGGCATCGTGCAGGGGGGTATCTTCGCTGAACTGCGGAGGCAGTCGGCGGCCTTTCTCACGTCTCTGGGGTTCCCCGGGTATGGCATCGGCGGCCTCAGCCTGGGTGAGCCCAAGGAGGTCATGCACTCCGCGCTCGATGAGACGGTGAAGCTTCTTCCGCTGGACAGGCCCCGCTATCTCATGGGCGTGGGGTCGCCGGAAGACCTGGTGGCGTGCGTCGCGCAGGGCGTAGATATGTTCGATAGCGCTTTGCCCACCAGACTGGGCAGGAACGGGGCCGTCTTCTCCGAGATGGGCCGCCTGGACATCGGGAACGCCCGTTTCAAGGAACAGCAGGGGCCGATTGAGCCTGGCTGCGACTGCTATGCTTGCCGCAACTTCTCGGCCGCTTACCTGCACCACCTCTTCCGCTCTCAGGAGCTCCTGTCTTATCGCTTGGCCACGATCCACAACCTCAGGTTCATTGTCAGACTGATGGCGCGGATCAGGCAGGCCATCCTCGACGGGACCTTCGCGGAGTTCAAGGACGCGTTCCTGAAGCGGTACCGGCCCACGGATGCCGATACCAGAGCGGAGCAGAAGCAGAAGTGGCTCGAATCCCGCTGCGGAAAGCTCACAGGTGACGGCTCGTAGCGGCGCGGTTTCCGCGCCCATCCCGTGGGCGAGGTGACCTCGCCCCTACTTCAACCCCGTGTTCCTTTACAGCCTATTTCTCTTTTGCTAAACTCTGGACTGAAGTGAGGCATCTCCGTCAAGAGGAGGCGGAAAATGGGGACAAGAGACTTCAGGCACCACGAACACAAGAAGCCCAAGAAAGGGGCGAAGAAGCCGTCGGTGAGTGAAGTGCTGACGGCCCCGGTCACCGTTGAGGTGATCAAGGCAAAGGGGAAGAAGCCGAAGCCGTTTGGGGAGGAGGAGGAGGCCGCTGAGGAAGGGGAGTAGTCTGACCGCAGCCTACCGGCGACTTCACGAGGCGGGCGAGCTGCGAGAGCGGGTCGAGCAGGGTCTGGCGCTGCTCGACACTTGTTGCGTCTGTCCTCGCGGCTGCAAAGTCAACCGTCTCCAGGGCGAGGTGGGGAAGTGCCGCACCGGGAGGCAGGCCTCGGTATCGAGCTTCGGGCCTCACCATGGCGAGGAGGCGCCGCTGGTGGGGAGTGGGGGTTCGGGGACCATATTCTTCACTTACTGTAACCTGAGGTGCTGCTTCTGCCAGAACTACGTCATCAGCCAGATGGGAGACGGGCACCCGGTAGAGGGTAGGGAGCTGGCGGGGATGATGCTCTCCCTTGAACGAAGGGGCTGCCACAACATCAACTTCGTCAGCCCGACCCACGTCGTGCCGCAGATTCTGGAGGCAGTCGAGATCGCGGCGGAAGCCGGCCTCACGCTCCCGCTGGTCTACAACAGCGGGGGCTACGATTCGGTCGAGACCCTTCGTCTTCTCGATGGGGTGTTCGATATCTACATGCCGGACATGAAGTACTCCGACGAGTCGACTGCGAAGCGCTTCTCGGGAATAGACCGCTACCCTGAGGTGAACCGGGCTGCTGTAGCGGAGATGCACCGTCAGGTCGGCGACCTCCAGACGGACGAACGAGGTGTCGCCACCAGAGGTCTGTTGGTGCGCCACCTCGTCCTGCCGGGCGGCCTGGCCGGTACGCGCGAAGTGTGCCGGTTTCTCAGCGGGGCCGTTTCGGCCGGCACCTATCTGAATGTGATGGCGCA
>CAZBET010000014.1:0-14880 GCA_964490995.1 uncultured Dehalococcoidia bacterium | reverse complement strand
CTCGGCGTTGACCAGACGCCCAGCAGTCTTCAGGCTGGCGGCAACATGGAGGGCAAGGAGGTGCGCTTCGGCATCGCCGATTCTGCTTTGTGGGCCACCGCCACAACCTCTGCCTCAAACGGCTCCGTCAACTCAGTGCACGACTCATTTACACCTCTCGGTGGCCTGGCGCCCATGTGGCTCATGCAACTCGGAGAGGTGGCGTACGGCGGAGTCGGGTCCGGTTTGTACGGCATGTTGGCCTTCGTGATCATTGCAGTATTTGTGGCCGGCCTGATGATCGGGCGCACTCCCGAATACCTGGGCAAGAAGATCGAATCCTATGAGATGAAGATGGCTTCGCTGATGGTGCTGCTCCCCGTGATGATCGTGCTCTTCGGAACAGCGGTCTCTGTGCTGACCCCTGCCGGCAGAGCGGGGGTGTACAACCCGGGCCCACACGGCTTCAGTGAGGTGCTATACGCCTTCTCTTCGGCCGGCAACAACAACGGCAGTGCCTTCGCCGGTCTCGGCGCGAATACGCCCTTCTACAACGTCGCTCTGGGCTTCGCCATGCTTGTGGGCCGCTATTGGCTGGCGATCCCAGCGCTGGCGATAGCTGGTTCGCTGGTGCGCAAGAAAAGCCTGCCCGTGAGTTCCGGCACGCTCCCCACACATACGCCACTGTTCATCGTCTGGCTAATGGCGGTGGTCTTCATAGTGGGCGCTCTGAGCTTCCTACCCGCCCTCTCTCTCGGTCCCCTGGTAGAACATCTGATGAGGTAAGTGCAGGTGACGCAGGACTGGCAGCTATCAGGCAGCGAATTGACTGGAGGCACGGAAACCATGCCTCCGAGAAAGGGACCACGTCTCGGGCGGCAGGCGTATGGGCAGGTCACTACCGACGCTTTGACCAAACTGAATCCGCGCTGGATGGTGCGCAACCCGGTCATGTTCGTAGTAGAAGTGGGTGCTGTGCTAACTACTGCCTTGTGGGTGCAGGCACTTCTCGGTCATGGTGAGGCCCAACCCGGCTTCATTGGCGCCATAGCAGCATGGCTGTGGCTCACTGTGCTCTTCGCCAACATGTCGGAGGCGCTCGCCGAAAGTCGCGGTAAGGCACAGGCGGCCTCGCTGCGCCGAGCACGAAAAGAGACTCAGGCCAAGAAGCTTCGGCATCAGAAGTCCGGGGCTCCATACGACCTGGTTCCTTCCAGTGCTCTGCGACAGAATGACGTGTTCCTTGTGGAGGCAGGCGACATTGTTCCGGCCGATGGGGAAGTCATTGAGGGTATTGCCTCAGTCGATGAGAGCGCTATCACCGGCGAAAGCGCACCCGTCATTCGCGAATCGGGAGGCGATCGGAGCGCTGTCACAGGTGGGACACGCGTGCTATCGGACTGGCTAATAGTGCGGGTAACGGCCAGTCCCGGCGAAGGGTTCCTCGACCACATCATCGGTCTTGTGGAAGGCGCGAAGCGCCAGAAGACGCCGAACGAAGTCGCGCTCAATATCCTGCTGGCAGCATTCACTATCATATTCCTCGTTGTCTGCATCACATTGTTGCCCTACTCGCTGTACAGTGTGGACGTGAATGACCAGGGTACGCCGATCACCATCACCGTGCTGGTGGCGCTGTTAGTCTGTCTCATTCCAACCACCATCGGCGGCCTGCTGCCTGCAATCGGCATTGCCGGAATGGACCGGCTTATCCGGCGCAACATCATCGCACTGTCAGGCCGTGCCGTGGAAGCGGCGGGAGATGTGGATGTCCTGTTGCTGGACAAGACAGGCACTATCACTCTCGGCAATCGCCAGGCAGTGGAGTTCATTGCCGTTGGCAAGGCGAACGAGCGTGAACTGGCAGAAGCAGCACAGCTTGCGTCTCTGTCCGACGAAACGCCAGAGGGCCGCAGTATAGTGGTGTTGGCCAAGGAGAGATTCGGGCTGCGGGGTAGCGCCGGAGGCGACGAACCACATGGCATGCGTTTCATCCCGTTTTCAGCGCAGACGCGCATGAGCGGCGTCGACCTGGACGGACTCAGCATCCGAAAGGGAGCCGTTGATGCCATCGTGGCTTACATTCAACAGCAGGGGAAATCGGTGCCGCCGCAACTGAAGACCATAGTTGACAGCATAGCCACAGCCGGTGGAACGCCCCTGGCAGTGGCGCGCAACGGTGAAGTACTGGGCGTGGTCCATCTCAAAGATATCGTCAAGGGCGGGATCAAGGAACGTTTTGTGAAAATGCGAAAGATGGGTATAAAGACGGTGATGATAACCGGCGACAACCCCCTCACAGCAACCGCGATTGCCGCTGAAGCTGGAGTGGATGACTTTCTGGCCGAGGCTACTCCTGAGGCCAAACTCAAGCTGATACGCGAGTATCAGACGGGCGGACGGCTGGTAGCCATGACCGGCGATGGCACAAACGATGCCCCGGCACTGGCGCAGGCCGATGTTGCAGTCGCCATGAACACCGGCACGCAGGCGGCGCGCGAAGCAGCGAACATGATAGATCTCGAGAGCAATCCGACGAAGCTGATCGAAATCGTGGAGATAGGCAAACAACTGCTGATGACGCGCGGTGCTCTGACCACGTTTAGCATCTCCAACGACGTGTCCAAGTACTTCGTCATCATCCCGGCGGCATTCGCGAGCACCTACCCCGCCCTGCGAGCCCTGAACTTCATGCACCTGGCTACGCCGGAGAGCGCTATCATCTCAGCGGTGATATTCAACGCGCTGATTATCGTCGCGCTGATACCGCTGGCCTTGCGCGGCGTGCCGTATCGGCCCGTTGGAGCGGCAAGACTGCTGCGCAATAACCTGCTGGTCTACGGGGTGGGAGGATTGATCGTGCCATTTATCGGCATCAAACTGATAGACATGATTCTGGTGGCTGCGGGGTGGGCATAGCCCATGCGACAGGAGGTGGGCGCAATGCTGCGTCAGCTTCGAATCGGAGTCGTACTCCTGGTCTTCTTCACCGTACTCACGGGGATAGTGTATCCTTTCTTCGTGACTGGCATAGCTCAAACCGCTTTTCATCATCAGGCCGGTGGGAGCCTTATCGATGGCAATGGGACGAATATCGGCTCCGAGCTGATAGGGCAGCCGTTCAGTGAACCCGGGTATTTCTGGGGAAGGCCCTCGGCGACGGCGCCACTGCCGTACAACGGCGCGGCTTCCTCGGGCTCGAACTACGGGCCGCTCAACCCTGCGCTGACCGAGGCAGTTCAGGCACGGATAGAGGCGCTACAAGCGGCCGATCCTGCCAACAGTCAGCCAATTCCCGTGGACCTGGTGACCTCGTCAGCAAGTGGCCTTGACCCAGACATCAGCATCGCGGCGGCACTCTATCAGGTTCCCCGTGTGGCGCGATACCGCGGGCTGAGTGTAGAACAAGTCTATGACCTGGTGAACAGCTCTGCCGAGGGGCGTCAGTTCGGCATCTTAGGGGAGCCGCGAGTAAACGTCTTGAGGCTCAATCTGGCGCTGGATTCATTGAAGTAGTCTTGCCTCGCAACAAGTCTTAGAATGTGACCGGGAGAGACACGCGAAATGGCCGAAAAGGGCTCTCGCCCCAGTCCCGACGAAGTCCTGGCGCTAATCAAGGCTGAAGAGAAGCAGAGGAAGAGCGGCAGGCTGAAGGTCTTCCTCGGCTATGCGCCCGGCGTGGGCAAAACCTACACCATGCTGGAGGCTGCTCGCCACCTGAGCAAGGAAGTGGATCTCGTCGCCGCCTGCGTGGAGACGCACGGCCGGGCTGAAACAGAGGCTCTCCTGGAAGGGCTTGAGAACATTCCACGCAGACGAGTGGAGTATCGCGGCGTAGCGGTGACGGAGATGGACCTCGATGCAGTGCTGGCGCGTCGACCGCAACTGGCACTTGTGGACGAGCTCGCCCACACGAATGTCCCGGGCTCGCGCCACCTCAAGCGCTATCAAGATGTCGAGGAATTGCTGGATGCCGGAATCGACGTTTACACCACACTTAATGTGCAGCATATCGAGAGCCTGCAGAGTACGGTGGCGCAGATTACCAGTGTCTGGGTACAGGAAACAGTCCCCGACACCGTCATTGACAATGCAGCGGAAATCGAGCTGGTTGACCTGCCTCCTGACGAGCTGCTGAAGCGACTCAACGAAGGCAAAGTCTATGTGCCAGAGCAAATAGCACGCGCGGCCGCCAATTTCTTCCGCGAGGGCAATCTGACGGCACTGCGGGAGCTGAGCATGCGCACCGCCGCTGAACGTGTGGACGAGGAAGTGCGTGCCTACACGCGGACCCATGATATCGGCGGCCCGTGGTCCACCGTCGAACGGGTTCTGGTGTGTGCGAAGCCCGGCCCTCGAGGCAATCGTTTGGTGCACGCCGGCTACAGGCTGGCATCCCGATTTGGTGCCGAGTGGTTTGCCGTCTACGTTGAGACGCCCGACAGTATCGGGCTGTCGGCGGACCAGATGGAACAACTGATGAACATGCTGCGGCTGGCCGAGCGGCTGGGAGCCAAGACGGCAACCATCCAAGGTGCCTCCGTGGCTGCGGCCGTAACAGAATATGCACGCAGGAACAGCATCACCAAGATAGTTGTTGGCAAGCCGGCAACAAGGGGATGGCGGAGAAGGCTGCGCAGGTCCGTTGCAGGCCAACTGATTCGCCAGAGTGAGCATGCCGATGTGTATGTTGTTGCCGGCACGGTGGCGCCCCGCTGGCAATACGGAGCGGAAGCCAGAACCGCGTCACTTCGTTGGCGGGGCTACCTGCTGGGCGTGGCGTTGGTAGCCCTAGCTACCCTGCTGGGGCTGTTGATGCGCGATCACGTCTCGCCGGCCACGACGATCATGATATATCTGCTGAGTGTTGTAGTCTCGGCCGTCTACCTTGGGCTCGGCCCGTCAATCCTGGTCTCCATTCTTGGTGTGCTGGCATTTGATTTCTTCCATATCCCTCCGTACCTCTCATTCGATGTCAGCGACACGCAGTATTTCCTGGTCTTCGTCGTATTGGCCGCAACAGGCATTGTGGTCAGTTATCTCACTTCACGGGTACGCCGACAGACCGAATTGGCGCATCGTCGCGAACTGGAGACCGCCACTCTGTATGCTCTAAGCCGTAACTTGGCCGCCACCATCGGGCTGGAGGCTACTATCCATGCCATTGTCACCAGTGCCAAGGAGACTTTCAAACGTGATGCGGTAATCTTCTTACCCGACCCGCAACATAAGGAAACGCTCAAGTCACATTCTGAAAGCCCCAATCTCACCATTCACGAGAATGAGGTCGCGGCTGCTATATGGTCTTTTCAGCACCAGAAGACGGTCGGACAGGGCACTGATACGCTGCCCAGCGCCCAAGCACGGTTCTTGCCGCTCAAGGCAGGCGGGGGGCCAGTGGGAGTACTGGCTCTGTTGGAGTCTGAAGCAATGGGGCAACTGACAATGGAGCAAACGCGGCTTCTGGAGGCCTTTGCGGACCTCGCTGCGGTGGCAATTGAGCGCACCAAACTGGCTGAGGAGGCGCGCAATGCGCAGGTCCTGGAGGCTACAGAGCGGCTGCAGGCAGCGCTCCTCAATTCGATTTCGCATGACCTGCATACGCCTTTGGTGTCCATCATCGGCGTGCTCAGCAGTCTTCAGGAAGAGGGGATGGGTCTCAATGATGGAGCCAGGAAGAACCTGGTACAGGTCGCACGCGATGAAGCGGAGAGGCTGAACCACTTGATAGCCAACCTGCTCGATGTATCCAGGATTGAAGCCGGGGCGATCAGGATATCCAGGCAACCATCCGATGTGCAGGACCTGGTCGGCGCGACATTGGAGCAGTTGGGAAGCCGCTCTGCCATCCGCCCCATCAAGATAGACATACCAGCGGAGCTCCCTTTCGTGTCTGTGGATTCTGGTTTGGTCGTGCTGGCGTTGGTTAACATCCTGGACAATGCGCTCAAGTATTCGCCGCCAGACTCTCCTATTGACATTAGTGCGCGGCGAGTTGCGCAAGAGGTTGAGATCGCAGTGGCGGACCGCGGCGTCGGTATCCCACGGGAGGACTTGCAGCGCGTTTTCGACAAGTTCTACCGCGTGCACCATCCTGACAATGTGACTGGTACGGGCTTGGGGTTGTCTATCAGCAAAGGGATCGTTGAGGCGCATGGCGGCCGCATAGTGGCTGAGAACCGCGCAGGAGGTGGGACGGTCATCAGGTTGACGCTGCCGGTCGCCGAGACCACGCCGCGGGACGAGGGGTCGGGGATATGAACGAGGACAGGCCGCGGGTGCTGGTGGTTGATGATGAGCAGGCGATCCTGAGATTCCTGCGAGTTGCGCTGGAATCTCAGGCGTATGTGGTCTTTGAAGCAGCCTCGGGGCAGGAAGCCCTTTCGGATGCTGCCGCCCACAAGCCGGACGTCATAATTCTGGACCTGGGTTTGCCAGATATCGATGGCGTCGAAGTCACGCGTCTGCTCCGCCGCTGGACACAAATCCCGATCATCATCCTATCGGTGCGAGGCTCAGAGAGCGACAAGATTGCTGCACTTGATGCAGGGGCGGACGATTATCTGACCAAGCCGTTCGGCGTGGGAGAACTGCTGGCACGGCTGCGTGCTGGCTTGCGGCGGGCGTCTCGGCCCAAAGGCGAGCCGGTTTTCACATCTGGCGATCTCGCAGTCGACCTGACACGAAGGCTGGTCACGGTAGCGGGCCACGAGGTGCAACTAACGCCAAACGAATACGACCTGCTCCGCACACTGGCAACCCACGCAGGAAAGGTACTAACCCATCGTCAACTGCTGCGCGAAGTCTGGGGAACCAGCTACGAGCAGGAATTCCATATTCTGCACGTCAACATCAGTAACATGCGCCGGAAAATCGAGCCCGATCCAGCGCGCCCGCAGTTCATAATCACGGAGCCGGGGGTAGGCTACCGGTTGAGGGCAACCTAGAGGCCAGCGAACCGGACTGCCCTGGCGCTCTTCAGAGTATCGCCAGCTCTGGGTGGAACCGCGCGCTTCAGGCAGACGCCAGCGGCCAACGGGTGTGCTGTAGGGGCGTTCAATTGAACGCCCCTACCTCTCGTGTTCCGGCGCCGCGGGTCCGACGCCTTATCGCATCTACGGGGCCTTCGTCTTGAGCCGCGCCTCAACCTTGGCGATTAGGTCCTTGGGCTTCAGGGGCTTCTGGACGTACTCGGACACCTCGAATGCAAACGGCTGCCCAAGTGACTGAGAGAAGCTGGTCAGTGCGATGACCGGGATCTTCGACAGCGTCGGGTCTTTGCCGAACTGGTCGGCGAAGTCGAAGCCATCCATTACCGGCATCATTATGTCCAAGATGATGAGATCAGGCTTCTCCTTTTTAGCCTTCTCCAGTCCCTCCTTGCCGTTATAGGCCGCGATCACCTCGTAAGCCTTGCTTTCCAAGACCCCTTTCATCACCGCGACCAGGTCAGCGTCATCGTCAACAAGCAGGATCCTGGGTCTCTGTTTCATGTCCGATTACCTCCTTAACTCTTTGTTATCGGCAGACCGACCTCAGTCTGTTCCCGCTTCTCCTCGTCCGTGGCGGCTCACTTCTTCGGCAGGGTAAAGGTGAACCTGCTTCCTTTCCTGGTCTCGGGGTCAGGGCTTTCCGCCCAAATCTTGCCACCATGAGCTTCGATAATCCTCTTGGATATGGATAGCCCCAAGCCTGTTCCTTTCATCGGCACATTGCTGCCGCGGAAGAAGTCGTTGAATAGCCGCGGCAAGTCCTCAGGCAAGATGCCAATTCCACTGTCTATCACTTCAACGCGGACCTCGTTGTCACTGTTAGCAACCCTGACCACCACCGCTCCCTCACGTGTGTAATTGACGGCGTTCCCCACCAGATTCGTCAGGACCTGCTGGAGCCTGCGGCTCGCCCCGTGGATCTTGGGCGGACTCTCAGGCAACTCCACTTTCAGAGCCAGTCCTTTCTGCCGTGCCAGGCTGTCGAGGCCCTCGACGGAACGTTTAACGACGTCATTCAAAGAGATCTCGCGCATCTCTCGCGTGATCTCGCCGGCCTCTATACGGGGTATGTCCAGGAGGTCGGTGAGCAATGTTAGAAGGCCATCGATTCTCCGCACACCCCTTTCCAGCAAATCTCTTTGCCCGTCCGTAATCTGCCCGGTGTATCCATCCAGCATATAGGACATGAGGCTCTGGGTGGCGACGAGGGGCGCCTGGAGGTCGTGAGCGACAACGCCGAGAAACCGGACGAAGTGGCGCCTTTCCTCCTCCAGTTTCACCAACTCGCTGGATATTCGCTCCAGTTCCTTCGTTCTCTTCTGAAGAAGCAGCTCTCCCAGATCCACCACCTGCCGTTGCCTCTTCCTCAACTCGCCGGAGATGGCAGTGGTCATGTACGCACTGGCAAAGAGCACCGCTGCCAGAGCAACGAGAACGGCCGCGATGTAGGCCGGCTCTCTCCACAGGTCCGGAGGCGCGAACCCCGCGAGATTGACGTGCGGTATCGCCCCGCTGTATTCCAGCCCCACGAGCAATCCAACCATCAACATTGCCACGGTGGCCTGGACATACACCGCCCTGTAGGGAATCACGATGCCGCCCGCAATAACGTGGAACACGAAGAAGAAGACGAAGGGGTTCTCGATTCCCCCGGTGAAGTGCAGAAGCGCTGTTAGCGTCATCATGTCGAGAAACATGTGGATGTTGCCGTAGGTCCTGGCTCTCGGGACTACAGCACCGGTGCTGAGTGCTTTCAGGCTTCGTGTCGCAAAGAGGAGCATCAGATTGTACAGAGCCATGAAAGCGCAGATGACATAGACCGGAAAGGTGGGGAAGCCGATGTGAAATACCCTGGATCCCATCAAGGCAGCTACTATGATCGCGATGATGGCCAGCCACCTCATGGCAACAAACACCCTGACCCGCATCAGCAGTGCTGTTTCCTCCGGGGTGTACCCGGTCTCCTTGTCTTCTTTGGGCAGGTCGCTATTCATATTCTCCATAGTCACGCTGTCTCTGGCTCCCTATTTTAACGCACTTGGGCGCCATGCGTGAAGGGCTTGATGGCCAAGGCAGCACCTTCCCCTTCGCCCAGCTCAGGGTCGGGACGCCCCGCAGTGGCACGTAGGCCGGCATGCCGAAGCCCACAAGAGGCGAACCGCGCTGGCCCGAACTTATGGCCTCCGCACAGACCTTATCAGGTTGCCCTGGCTATCCCGTATGTCCACGGTAAGGGGCATCTCTCCCGGAAGCGCATGGGTTGCACACGCTAGACACGGATCGTACGGCCTGAAGGCCATTTCCACCATGTTCAGCAGACCTTCCTTCACCTCGGGCCCCTTGACGAATTCCATGGCCGCCTTTTTCACCGACAGGCATATGGGAGCCGCATTGTGCTGCGTCGCCACGATTAGGTTGACTTTGGTGGTTATCCCGTCGTCGTCGGTCTCATAGTGATGGATCAATGTCCCACGCGCTGCTTCAACGCAACCGATCCCAATCCCCTTCAGCTTGAGATCCATGTTGCGTATGTCCTTGCTGGTCAGCAGCGGGTCACTGGCGATTCTCTGCATGTGCTCCGCAGCCTGGAGGGCTTCGATTAACCTTGCCCAGTGGTAAGCCAGGGTGTGGTGGCTGGGCCTGCCGCCCAGGGTTTCAAACATCGCCTCGTATTCCTTCTGAGCCAGCGGCGTCAGCATGCCCTCCGCCGCGTTGAGCCTGGCAAGGGGTCCCACCCGATACAACGAAGTCCCTTCGCCCTCGTTCAGACCGTTCCATCCAATCTTCCTCAGGTGCGTCAGCCTTACGTATGTCCAGGGTTCGACCCATTCTCCTATGTGGCTAATGTAGTCGCGGTAGTCGAAGAGAGCATACTCATCCCCCTTGGGATTGACCACCCTCAACTTCCCCTCGTAGAAGTTCACTCTCTTGGCCTCGTCCACCAACCCCATATAGTACGTGCTCAGCTTGTAAGCGTCACTGAGGACGAGGTTCAGGTACTGCTTATTGTCCAGCACGACCTGCTTGAACAGCTCCAGCGCGAACCGGGCGAAGTCAACGCTGAGGTCGGCCGTCTCCCGTATCCACTTTCTCTCCTCCTCAGTGACCCCTCTAGGCACACCTCCGGGCAAGCCCCCCTCCGGATGGGGAGCCTTGCTGCCGATGAGCCGGATTATCTCCCGGCACCTTTTCCTCACCTCGATGACCTTGCCCCCAATCTCCAGGCCCACCTTACCGACGACGCCGAGGATGTTCCGCTCAGCCGGGTTGGCATCCGGTCCCAGCACGAAGTCAGGTGCGCTAAGGAAGAAGAAGTGGATGTAGTGGTCTTCCATCATGAAGGCGTTGTAGTGGAGCTGTCTGATCAGCTTGGCCGTGGGAGTCGGCTCCACCCCGTACAGGTCGTCCAGGGCTTTCACAGACGCCATATTGTGCGGGGTTGGGCAAACCCCGCAGATGTTCGGCATTATGCGTGGCAGTTCCTCCGCGGGCCTGCCGACGCAGAACCTCTCGAAACCCCTGAGTTCCACGACTTGCCAGTAAGCGTCTTCGACGTTGCCCTTGCCATCGAGAAAGATCTCGATCTTGCCATGACCCTCAAGCCTGGTTATCGGGTTTATGGTTATCTTCTTGCTCACGCTTCACCTCTATTCTGCCGAGTTCTTCAAGCTCTTCTGCCCTTCAACAAGGAGACGGGCAGTGAAAACCGGTACAGGTATCCCGCCGGGTCAATAAACTGTTCCGTGATCGCCGCTACCTCGTCTTCGTCCTGAGCATCCAGGATGGATGCCAGGGCAGAGACGAACTTGGCTCCGGAGTCCACTATGCCCTCCACCGGGCCAAAACACCCCCTGCATGGGATGTTAATTTCCATACAGGATTCTCCGCACCCGCTGCGAGTCACAGGCCCCAGGCAGATTATCCCCTGCGCCAGGAAGCATAAATCGGGGTCCGCCTCCACCTGGTGAATCCTCTTTATCTGCTGTATCGCCAGCCTCTCGGGCTTGCTCTTGTTTCGCTTGCAGGTATCACACAATGCCCTGTGGGGTGCCAAGGTCGAACCCTTGGGGGGGAGCTTGTCCTCGAGCACCGCGCTCACAGCATTCATTATCAGATACGGGGGCGGAGGGCATCCCGGCAGGTAGTAGTCAACGTCGACTATCTGGTTCAACGCGTGGACCTGGCCGTAGAACTCGGGAAGGGTGAGCTCCTTTCCATCGATATGAGTCCTCGTCTGCGGGTAGTTCCCATTGGGATTGACCACCGTCGGGGCGTCACGATAAACCCAGTTGAAGATATCCTCTTTCGTCGTGAGGTTGGCCAGCCCGGGAGTTCCACCGAAGCAGGCGCAGGCACCAAAGGCCAGAACCAGGCGCGACTTCTCTCTGAGCAGTTTTGCCACCTCCTCCTGCTCGGAGTTCCTGACGTGCCCGTTGACGATGCTCAGCGCGATTTCCCCGTCCTTCATGCCTCTGACATGCTGGTACTTGAAATCCAGCGCCACAGGCCACAGCACCAGGTCAACCGCGTTCGCCACACGGAGAAGCACCTCATTCAGGTCCACAACCGCCTCGTCACAGCCTCCGCAGCCCCCGAGCCAGCAGATTGCGACCTTCGGTTTTGACGGCATCTTATCTCCCCCTTCCAGCTTCAGTTGCCTTTTCCGGCACTCGTCCGGGCATTCCCCCCTTATTCAAGGGGCCCAGCTTTGCCAGGTCCCTGCTCATCTCTTCGACTAGCTGCGGGATTTTCCTACCGTCCGGGTCAGTGGACAGCTCTATCCTGAGCCGTTGCCCCTCTATACCCTGAGAGTGCAGCAGCTTCCGGAGCAGGTGCACTTTCTTTCTGGCCTCGTAGTTGCCGTCCTGGTAGTGACAGTTCCCTTCGGGGCAGCCCAGTATCAAGATCCCGTCAGCCCCGGCCTTGAATGCGTCGATCATCTGTTTGGCATCGATTTTCCCTGAGCAGATAATGGGTATCCAGTTCTTCGTCTCAGCGCGGATGGTGTCCTCGCTGGTGAGGTAGCCCCAGCCGAACTTGCAGGAAAAACACACCACCTTTGGCTTGTAGTCCGACAATGTCATCCTCCTTCTGGTACGTTTGCCACTAAGACAGAGACGCGTACGCGGCTTCTATGCGCTTCGCCGTGTCATCCTCAACCAGTTCCCTGGCCTCGGAAGGACAGGCCACAACACACATGCCGCAGGACTTACACTTGAGCATATCGGTCTTGGATATGATTCTCCCCCCCTCGTTAGCCAGGTAAGCAGCGTAGTAGTTGCAGGCATAAACACACATCCCGCAGCCGCTGCACCTCTCCGTGTCCACTTCAACCGCATACAGCGACTTCTCGAAACCGATGGAGATACAGGCCTTGCAGGACAGACAGGGACCGCAGGTGAGACATCTCTTCGCTTCCGCCCTTGCCTCGTCCAGCGTGAGGCCCCTCTCAAACAACTGGAAATGCATTCGTTGCTCGGGAGGTATCCAGACCACCTCAGGCTCAGGCTTGTAGCTCTTCCTCAGCGGCAGACCGTATCCCTCGTAGTCTCTCTTCCTCCCCTCCCTCATATCCATACCCCTCAGGTATCTCTCTATTGAGTCGGCTGCCGCAACTCCCTCCTTCATGGCCTCCACCATGAACCCGATTCGCCTGACATCGCCGCCGATGAAGACACTGTCCTTCCTCAAGCTCTGCAACGTGAAGGGGTCTACCTGGAGCCTGCCCCTCTCGTCCAGGAGGCCTTCCTTCTGCAAGAAGGCCCTGTCCGGCACCTGTCCCACGGTGATTATGAGCATCTCCCCTTGCAGGTCTGCGCAGTCGGTGCAGTCGAAACTGGGGTTGAAACCTGCGTCATCAAACACGCTGGTACATCTCGGGCACTCGATCCCCTTGAATTTGCCCTGTTCCCCCAGGATCTTCCTGACGCCGCGAGAGTACACTATCCTTAAGCCCTCTTCCCATGCCGCCGCGATCTCCTCTTCATCAGCGGGGATACCGTCCCGTGAGGTCTTGTCCTCGGACTCCAGACAAACGACGGTCACGTCTCCCCCCAGCCTCCGGGCGGTCCTGGCGACATCGAAGGCCACGTTTCCCCCGCCGATGACAATCAGTTTCTTGCCCTTGAAATAATTCGGGCCGATGTTGCCATGACTGACTTCATATAGGAGGGTGTGCCCGTACATTACCCCCGACAGGTCTTGTCCCTCCACCTTCCCTCCGTCGAAGGTCAGGACTCTTGGGTAGGGCGTCCCCTTTGCGAGGAATATCGCTCTATAGCCTTCTTTCTTCAGCCTCTCAAGTGTCAGCCGGCCCTCACCCAACTTCGCACCGAACCTGACGTCTATATCAGCAATCCTTACCAGGTTGTCAACCGTTGTCCGCAGGAGTTCTTCAGGCAGGCGATAGTTCGGTATCAGCCACAGCGCCCCGCCCAGTCGATGGGATGCTTCGAAGATCGTTGCCCTGTACCCTTTCTTGCTCAGGGCATAAGCGCACATGAGCCCACCCGGGCCCCCGCCTATGACAGCGACGTTCTCTTTGTCCTTGACGATGTTCAGTTCTTCTTTGTGGTTCAGGTGGTCCGTGTAGACATCAGACAAGAACCTCTTGAGGAGTCTCCTTCTTACTGCGCCTCCCTTGGCTTTGTAGTTGCACTCAAGCTCGCACAGCCCGCATATGTAGCCGCAGATATTGAAGAAGGGGTTCTTCTCATAGAGATAGTCACTGATCTGGATTATCCCGTCTCTGGCGCGAGATGGGTCATCCGGAAGAAGGGATATGAGCACGTTCGTCCGCTGAATGTCCTCATTTATGGGGCAGCGGATCTGGCAGGGCGGCAGGAACTGCTTCACTGCCATCTCTACGCGTCCGACGCCGGCCGCTTCGGTCTTCCACATCGTCATGGGGCCTCCTTCTGCACTATGCGTATCGGTATTTGGATTAGCTCTACCTCGGGACACCGGTGCGGCTGAGACTGAGCACGGTGGATCGTACTCGTACCCCTCCTCGTCAACGTACCACGCCGAAGTCCCTGAGCTCCTGGTAGTCTTTCCTGAGGAAATTGTGAATGTTCGCGTTTTCCAGGGAAATGGCTCCCAGATTGGCCACTGCTTCCACGAAATAGGTATCGGCGTCGCTGAATTGACGGTGATCTGATGTGTACACACGCAGAACGCCGACCGTGTTCCCTCCGAGCTTGACCGGAGCGGAGAGAATGGATGCGATTCCCTCCTCCTTGTTCTGCCGCCGGTACTGCACCCTCTCGTCAGTGGTCGCATCCAGGATTGAGACGGGGAGACCTTCGAGTGTCTGGGCAATGCTCCTGTCGACAGCCACCGGTCCTTTGCGGATGTACCAGTCACTCAAACCATAGGCCGCCGTATGGAGGAGCGTTTTCCTGTCGGGCGTAAGGAGCATGAGGGCCGCTCCCCTGGCATTCATGGCGCCGGCCACCCCTTCCACAATGCTCTTGAGCACCTTGTCCGGATGGAGCACAGAACTGACAGCGGCTGCGATCTCATGAAGATGTCTGTAGTACTTCTTCTCGTAGATGCCGGCGTTCTGCAAAGCAATGGCCCCCAGATTGGCCACTGCTTCCACGAAGTAGGTGTCGGCATCTGTGAAAGGGCGCTGCTCAGACGCATAGACGCGGACCACGCCGATTACGTCCTCTTCGAGCCTCACCGGCACTGAGAGAATCGAGGCGATTCCTTCCTCCTTGTTTTCCCTGCGGTACTGAACCCTTTCGTCGGTGGTGGCATCGAGGATACAGACAGGACGGCCTTCGAGGGTTTCACGTATACTCTTGTCAACGACAACCGGCCCCTTCCTTATGTAGCGGTCGCTCAAACCATAGTCAGCGGTGTAGAGGAGCACCTTCTTGTCAGGTGTGAGGAGCATCAGAGC
>CAZBET010000013.1:13569-15063 GCA_964490995.1 uncultured Dehalococcoidia bacterium | reverse complement strand
CTGGTGCAATCCACAGGTGCAGCGGCGGATAGGGGACGCTTCAACAGAGGAATGCTGCGATGGGCTTCGAGCATCTGCTGATGGCAGGCGACGCCGATGCGGGGCGAACCGACACAGGGTCAAGTGGGTCTACCAGGCGAGCACGACAGGGAAGCTGCTGCCTGGGCCTTCTGGAAGGCGTACCCCTGGCGGGACTCGAACCCGCGCTCCTGGCTCCGGAGGCCAGTGCTCTATCCTCTGAGCTACAGGGGCACGCTGCTATCATACTATTGCACGGTTGGGCCTGCAACAGCCACGGAGCCTATTGGGGGGTTCGAAGGTGGCGGGTTCCGCTTGCGCTCCACCCACCCTACCGTCTACTGCCGTCTTCCCGATCGGGATCGAGGGCGAACACGTGGGTTCGCCCCTACACATTCAATCGGAGTCTCCACCAGCCCCAACCAAGGGGAGAATCCCCCTAACCCCCTTTGCGAAAGGGGGCTGACTGCGCCAGTGGCTCTCCCCGGGGCGCACGGCCGTGCGCCCCTACAAGGCTGTACTCCTCGTCGAAGACCGCCACTTTCCCCTCATGGACGAGCTTTTCGAGGTGGGCGGCGATCTGAAGCCGCGCGAGCTCTGCCAGACGTTGGTCCAGTTCAGGGTAGATCTGGGCCATGAGCTCAGTCACTCTCCGTCTCCCGTGACGCAGACAGGAAACGATCTGTTTCTCCCTCTCCAGCCGATGGGCAATGAGTTCCTTGATCTTCCGTTGCGGCTGCCGCACGAGCGGGCCATGCCCGGGACAGATCAGGCGCACCCGGTACCTCAGAAGCCTTCTCAGTGAGGCAACGTACTCCCCGATATCACCGCCACCGGCGATGACAGGTGTGCCGAAGCCCACGATGAGGTCACCGCTGAAAAGGGTTCCGCCCTCTTTTATGTAGTAGCAGATGCTGTCCGGCGTGTGCCCCGGCGCATGAATGACCTCGAGCCGGACGCCGCCGATGTCCAGAATATCGCCGTCCTCGACGAGGACGTCAGCCTTAACACCGTGTTCCTCTGCGCTCGCAGCAGCGGCGGCATGGACCACGATGCTGGCGCCTGTGGACTTCTGGATGCTGCGGCAACCCCCGATGTGGTCGGGATGGAGGTGGGTGAGCAGCACGCAGGCAAGCTTGAGTGGAGCCAGGCTCTCAAGGTAGTCCAGGCTTGCCTTGATCACGTTCGTGTCGTAGTAGCCCGAGTCGATGAAAGCCGCTTCACTCCCAACCACGAGGTAGACATTGGGCGCGAACATGCCCATGAAGCTGTCCCTGGCCGGCGGGACTGAATGGACGCCGGGCGCTATCTCCATCTTCACTGCCTACTCAGCGGGGCAACGACGACCAGCCGAAGATGCTCTCCAGCCTACTTCCCGCCCTGCGCTTCTTGGCTGGGACCGGCCTCGCCATCCAGCGACCCCGGCCGCGTCAACAAGTTGCCTTCTCTGCGGGATTTGACGATGGACGCCAGGAT
>CAZBET010000013.1:0-13469 GCA_964490995.1 uncultured Dehalococcoidia bacterium | reverse complement strand
TAGCTGAGATACCGGAACATCTTCATAATGCCGGCCAGAGCGAAGTAGAGCGCCCTCAACCCCAGGATAGCACAGACGTTCGAACTGAACACAATGAACGGGTCCAGGGTGATGCCGAGGACGGCCGGCACCGAGTCTGCGGCGAAAACCACGTCGGTGGTCTCGATGACCAGTAGCACAACAAACAAGGGCGTGGCGATGGTGCGGCCGGCGCTCTTGACAAAGAACCTGTCACCCTCATAGCCGTCCGTGACGGGCATGAAGCGGCGGAAGAGCCGCAGCACCGGATTCCTCCCCGGGTCTATCCTCCTGTCGCTGCGCAACGCCATTCTGATTGAGGTCAGAATCAAGAACGCGCCGAAGATGCCCAGCACCCAGTGGAACGCGCTTATCAGGGCCACCCCGGCAAGGATGAAGATCAGCCGCATGACGATCGCGCCGAGAATACCCCAGAACAGGACCTTGTGCTGGTGGATGGCGGGGACGGCGAAATAGGTGAAGATCAGGAGAAAAACGAAGAGGTTGTCTACGCTGAGAGACTTCTCAATCAGATACCCGGTCAGGAACTGGAGCGCGGTCTCGGAGCCGCGCCAGAAGTAGATCCCCAGGCTTATCAGCAGGGACAGGACGATCCAGAAGGCAGTCCAGAGCAGCGATTCCTTGATGCTGATAACATGAGCTTTGCGCTGGAAGACCTTCAGGTCCAGGACCAGCATGACGATGACGAAAACAATGAAGCCAGCTATGATAGGGACTTCGCGAGATATCGATACTTCGTCCATGCCCTATTCGTCACCGGCCCTCAGCGGGAAGAGCCTTGCACAGCGAGCGACCGGTTCACCGGGAACGGCGTGAGCCACCTTGAGACCGCCTCGAAACCCTGGGTAGGTCGGAGCATCCGCTCCAAGCTACCCTGGTCCTGAGTCCTGGGACAGACTCCCTTCTTCCTCCCTGATATTAGAAAACGGGCCCTACACCCATTGTTGGGCCCGCCATTCACGTGGTCTCCCGGGTTTCCCGAAACCGTCGACTCTCAACGGTATCAGGCGAATGCCCCGGCCTTCTTCAGCTCGCGGAGCTTCTTCACAATGCCCTGCTCCTCAACGAAGTGCGTTGTGTAGTCGCCCTTCCTGAAGGACTCGTTGTCCAGTGTCACTATGTGGAACGGTATGTTGGTCTTCACTCCCTCGATGCGGTACTCCTTGAGCGCCCTCTTCATGGTCTCAATTGCCTCAGTGCGGGTCCTGCCCCATGACAGGAGCTTCGCGATCAGGGAGTCATAGTGGAACGGTATCTGGTAGCCGGCATAGACACCGCCGTCGACTCGCACACCGAACCCGCCGGGCGGGTCGTAGGCGGTCAGCTTGGCCGGCGCAGGCAGGAAGTTCATGAACGGGTCCTCAGCATTGATCCTGCATTCAATGGCCCATCCCCGAAGCCGGATGTCTTCCTGTTTGTAGCCCAGTTCTTCGCCCGCCGCGACCCTTATCTGCTCTTTGACCAGATTGATGCCGGTGAGCAGCTCCGTGAGGGGATGCTCCACCTGAAGACGGGTGTTGACTTCGTTGAAGTAGTACTGGCTGTTGTCCATCGAGTAGATGAACTCCACAGTGAGCGCGTTCACGTAGTTAAGTATCTTCGCGATCCTGACGGCGTCCCCGCCCATTTTCTCCCTCAACTGGGGGGTCATCACAGGCGACGGGCCTTCCTCGATGAGCTTCTGGTACCTCCTCTGAACGGAGCACTCACGGTCGCTGACGTAGACGGTGTTGCCCTTCTTGTCCGCGAGGATCTGAAACTCTATATGCTTGGCCCTGGTGATGTACTTCTCGACATAGAACGCGGGCAGGCCGAAAGCCTCACTGCCCAGAGACCTGGCGTACTCCATGGCCGCTGCAAGCTCTTCCTTGCTCTTTGCGACCTTCATCCCGATGCCGCCGCCGGCGCCGCTCGGCTTGACAATCACAGGATAGCCGATGCTGTCGGCGATTTCGAAGGCCTTGGACATGCCGCCGGCGTCCTCAATAGCGCCGTCCGAGCCGGGCGAGACCGGAATGCCGTGGCTCTTCATCAGGTCGCGAGACTTGTGCTTGGGCTTGGCCGCGTGCATGGACTTCGACGGAGGCCCGATGAAGACAATGCCGCGTGACTCGCAGGCTTCGACGAACTTGGGGTTCTCGGCCAGGAAGCCGTACCCCGGGTAGATGGCCTCAGCCTGTGCCTTTTCGGCTATGCCCAGTATCTTCTCCATGTTCAGGTAGCTGCCTGTCGGCTCTGGGTCGCCCAGCGGGTGGGACTCGTCGGCGTGCTTCACGAACAGGGCTGTTGCGTCCGCGTCCGAGTAGACGGCGACGGACTTGATGCCCATCTCCCTGCATTCCCTCACTGCCCTGAGAGCGATCTCACCTCGATTGGCGATCAGGATCTTTTTGAACATCAAACGTTACCTTTCTCCTTCGGGGGGGGCCGAGTACCCTAGCACTCGATAACAGCCAGAAGCTCCCCCGTCTCAACCGTCTGGCCCGCCGCAACTTTGACCTCCACGACAGTCCCCTCCACCGGCGATAGTATTGGGTTCTGCATCTTCATGGACTGCAAGACGCAAATCTCAGCGTCCTCCGTTATCGAGCAGCCAGTGGTCACAGCCACACTGACGATCTTGCCCGGTATCGGTGCTTCGATTCTTTCCTGAGACATTTTCAGCTATTCTCCTTCCAGTTCGTCCTTCTCTCGGTAATCGCTAACGCGTCAGCCTCTTCTGGCAACTGGCATTCAGTTTACACTCAGGGCAAATCGGTGTCAAACTGGACGTGTGCGATTCTCCGCTTGTGCGTTCGAGAAGCAGAGAAATGTGACAACTATTTAACCTTTTGTCACCCCATTTTATGACTTCTTCATGCCTCACAGCCTATGATTGGTGACACGGTTGGAACGACCATCAAGGGAGGTGACCAGCGTGCCTAGCTTGAGGGCAGTTTTCACCAACATGAAGGGCCCGATGCCTCTTCAGAAGAAGCTGCAGCTTGTAGTTCGCAACAACATGATCAAGATACGGAGAAGGCAGAGCTGCTGCGGCCACCTGGGCGAGCCCGGGTGCTGAGAGACCGGAAAGTGATCTCCTGGTTCAGGAGAGGATGCTGACTGGACAGGCGGTGGGTTGTCTCTGCGAGGCGTCCGCCGCAGGCGGACGCCGTGGCAATCGCCCGGTAGCGGTAGGGTGGGTGGAGCGTAGCGCAACCCACCATTCGCATCTCGAGGTGGCGGGCCCCATTTCACCCGCCCAGCGTCTGCTTGGCAGACAGTGCGATTGCCGCGCCCTGCGCTTCCGGGCCCATTTGTCATTCGCGCGCAGGCGGGAATCCACGAAGCGGTAGGGTGGGTGGAGCGCAGCGCAACCCACCATTCGCATCTCGGGGTGGTGGGTTCCATTTCATTTCACCCACCCTACGCGCTCTGGGGTCGGCCCCCGCAGGGGCCGAGAGGTCAAGGCTGCGGGGAAAGCGTGAAATCATGGCCGCCAAACTGACGTGCTCCCCGGACGATATCAAGGTGATCTCTCCGCAGGAGGCCAGGGCCCTCCTGGACTCCGACGCGAAGGGCGACTACATCCTTCTGGACGTGAGGCAGCCGGACTGCCGCTTTCGCATCTGGCCCAACTATCCGTGCAGGAGTTGAAGGACATGATGGCAGCGAGAAGAGACCTCATGATTGTGGACGTCCGCACCGATGCGGAGTACCGTAGTGGCCACATCGCTGGAGCCATCAACATCCACGCGGGGCAGATCAACGACAGGTACCAGGAACTGCACAGAGACAAACCCATCGTGCTCGTCTGCCGCAGCGCGCACCGCTCCAGCGTCGCGGGGAGCATTCCGCTTCAGCACGGCTTCAAGCGCGTGCACAATGTCTCCGGAGGCATGACCGCCTGGGCAAATGCGGGGTACGCTGTTATGACCTGATAGCCCACTTGCCGAGGCAGGTCGCCTATTGACCAAATCCAGCGTAGAGGAGGTGGAACGCAGAGCGAGAAGACAGCGAGTAGACGCTTTCGTCAAGCGAAGACTGTGACTAATTGGAGGTGTGCAATGATGGAACAGTGCATGGAAATGATGAGAGGCTTTCAGGCTCAGAAACAAGACGTCCGGTTGCCCAAGATCGGCGACGCGGCCCCGGCCTTCGAGGCGGAGACAACGCAAGGCAAGATCAAATTGGAGGACTACAAGGGAAGCTGGCTGGTACTTTTCTCACACCCCGCGGACTTCACGCCGGTGTGCACCACCGAGTTCATGGCCTTCGGCGCTATCTACAGCGAACTCCAGAAGCGAGGCGTCGAACTGCTGGGCCTCAGCATCGACAGCGTGCAGTCCCACATCGCCTGGATACGCAACATCGAAGAGAAGATGGGCGTCAAGGTGCCGTTCCCCATAATCGCCGACCTCAACAAAGAGGTGGCCATGAAGTACGGCATGATCCACGAGGGCCAGAGCAAGACCGCCACCGTCCGGTGCGTGTTCGTCATCGACCCCAACCAGGTGGTGAGAGCGATGATCTACTACCCACTCACCACTGGCAGGAACATGGCGGAGATTCTGAGACTGATCGATGCGCTTCAGACCAGCGACAAGCACAGCGTGGCCACGCCAGCGAACTGGAAGCCCGGCGACAAGGTCATCGTGCCGCCTCCGAATACGACGGAGATGGCTGAGGAAAGGCTGAAGCAGGGCTACGAGTGCAAGGACTGGTACTTCTGCATGAAGAAGCTCTAGGAGGACACCATGGCATGCATCAGCCCTGACGGCAGACCGACGGAGTCGGGAGCCAAGCTGCTGCGCTCCCTGAAGGCCAGCCCCAAGCCCCCGGAGGAAACGTCCAGAGACACAGGCCTGCCCCTGTTCAGAGTCAGAAGCGGGCTGCGCGAGCTGGCCCAGGCAGGCCTTGTGGAGCAGAAGGGCGATAGCTACGAGATATCGGCCAAAGGAGCCGAGTTGCTGGCGTCGATGCTCTAGACAGGTAGGGGCAGACCAATGTGTCTGCCCTCGGGAACTTACCGCCGGGGCACAGTGCACTGTGCCCCTACCCGTGCGAGGCTTGCCTCGCCTGCTGCGCGCTGGTATATTCTTGACGTCGTCCTCTTAGGGGCACGGCATGCCGTGCCCCGCCTGAGATACAGGTCTACGGAGGTGGTTTGGATGGGCAACGTGAAGCTGGCTGAAGGCGTCCACTGGGTTGGAGCCATCGACTGGGATAGACGGCTGTTCGACTCCCTGATACCTCTTCCCGACGGAACGAGCTACAACTCCTATGTCATCAGGGGCAGCGAGAAAACGGCTCTCATCGACACGGTAGACCCCACCATGAAGGATGTGTTGCTGCGCCGGCTGGCCCAACTCGGCATCAAGAGCATCGACTACGTTGTCGCCAACCACGCCGAGCAGGACCACTCGGGCACCCTCCCTGACATACTTGGGAGGTATCCCGAAGCCAAGGTCGTCGTCACACCGAGATGCAAGGACATGCTCATAGACCTGCTGATGATTCCCGAGGCCAAGTTCATAACCGTCAACGACAGGGACACCATCTCGCTGGGCAACAGGACGCTCGAATTCATTCATGCGCCCTGGGTCCACTGGCCGGAAACGATGCTCACCTATCTGAGAGAAGACAAGATACTGTTCCCCTGCGACCTGTTCGGTTCCCACCTGGCCACCAGCGTCCCGTTTGTCACCGACGAAGCCCGAGTCTATGAGCCGGCCAAGAGGTACTTCGCCGAGATCATGATGCCTTTCCGAAACAACATCCAGAAGCACCTGGAGAGCCTGAAGGGCTACTCAATCGCTATTGTCGCGCCCAGCCACGGCCCGATGCACAAGAGGCCTGAGTTCATCATCAACGCCTATCGCAGTTGGGTCCTGGACGAACCCAGGAACATCGTCCTGTTGCCTTATGTCTCGATGCACGGCAGCACCCACACGATGGTGAGGCACTTCGTGGAAGCCCTCGTGGACAGAGGCGTGGAGGTGAAGCAATTCGACCTGACGGCAACCGACATCGGAAAGCTGGCAATGGCGCTGGTGGATGCAGCGACCGTAGTGGTTGCCACACCCACAGTCCTGGCCGGTCCGCATCCCGCTGTCATCGAGGCCGTCTTTCTGACAAACGCGCTCAGGCCCAAACTGAGATTTGCCTCCATAATCGGGTCCTATGGCTGGGGAGGCAAGACGGTCGAGGTGCTCACTGCCATGCTGCCCAACCTGAAGGTGGAAGTGCTCACACCGGTACTCTGCAAAGGCTTTCCCAGGGAAGCCGACTTCAAGGCCTTGGACAACCTGGCCGATACCATTGCCCGGAAGCATAGAGAGAACAAGTTGGCATAGCGCGCATTGCCAAAGTGTGGTAGGGTGGGTGCAGCGAAGCGGAACCCACCAGCGCAGGTGTAGGGGCGCATGGCCATATGCCCTCAGGGGCAACGCAAGCGCGTTGCCCCCAAATGAAGGGGGTTCTCGATAGATGAGGCAACTTGAGAACGCTGACGTGGCCAGGATCGTCAAAACGGTGGTCTTCATCGCACTTCTGCTGGGAGCCAGCGCGTACTTCGGCATCACCTGCCACCGCATCGGCGGGGTGGGCGACGGCATCTTCTCTCTGCCTAACGAGAACCTCGGCATCTTCCTCTGGATGCTCCTGGCGTTTGCCCTCATGTTCATAACGGCTGGGCTTGTGGCCATGCTGCTGCGTCCGTACTGGGTTTGCGTCGTCGCCTTCGCCCTGTCGAGCCTGACGATCCTGTTCCTCTGGGGGCTCAGCCCCGTGAGCGGCGGTGTGGTCGCGTTCTACTTCCTCGCTGGTCTGCTCTACAGTCGAGGTGTGATCGAGGGCCTGGAGGAGCGCATCAAGTTCTCATTGCGTCCGCTCACGGACAGCCAGGGACTCCTGCTCTTTCTGCTGGTCGTGGCGGTCTGCGCCAGCTTCTACCTCGGATACGCAAAGGATATCGAGGAGGAAGGGTTCCAGATGCCGCAGTTCGTGACCGACCTCGGGGTGAAGATAGCGAACCCCGGCTCGGGCACGGAGGCTCAGTTTAGGGTCCAATTCGAACGACAACTGGATGATACCATCAGGCCATATGAGCAGTACATTCCCGTAGTCGTCGCCATCGCGCTCTTCGCCGTCCTTCAGATCGTCGTCAGGGTCCTATCCTGGATATCCCTGGGCTTCCTGGCAGGCATATTCTTCCTCCTGCTCCATCTCGGCGTCACGAGGCGGGTGACTGAGATGAGGGAGGTGGAGCGGATCACGCTCGCCTAGGGGCGAGGCATGCCTTGCCCTCGGAGGGCAAGGTGGGCGGAGCGAAGCGCAGCCAACCACCGTGTTCGTGTCATTTCTACGAAAATGCCGATTCCGTGGGTCATAGGGCAGGGGCTCCGTCCCCTGCCAACGGCGGCGGGTGACAGAGCACCCGCGCTATTCTCATGTCCTACGTGCCAGTGGCGATAGGCATAGTGATTCTGAGCGAAGCGAAGAATCTCGGAGATTCTTGGCCGAGCCCGCCGCAGGCGGGCTCGCAACGAC
Organism: uncultured Dehalococcoidia bacterium; assembly: GCA_964490995.1. Taxonomy (GTDB): domain Bacteria; phylum Chloroflexota; class Dehalococcoidia; order SZUA-161; family SZUA-161; genus CAZBET01. The sequence continues at coordinate 5,900 of CAZBET010000013.1, read as the reverse complement.
GTCTGAACACTGGCGGCCCGGAGTCACGCGTTGACCCTGCGCGTGGCTGGCATGGTATCATCAGTGGCCAGGGCTTTTGCTTGAGGCCGACGCGGCAAAGGAAGGGTACGAGATGGAAGACTTGCTGGAACAGGCGAAGAGGGTTGCCGAGGAGGCGGAGGTCTTTGCGGTCTCGCGGAGCGAGACGGACGCCGTCTTCGAGACGAACAGGCTGAAGCATGTCCAGACGCGTGAGACGTCCGGCAGGGCGCTGCGCCTCGTCAAGGACGGCCGCGTCGGCTTCTCAGCGACCAACAAGGCCGATGGCACGAAGGAACTCGTGGCCATGGCGCTGGAGATGGCGCCGTTCGGCGCTGAGGCCAGGTTCCAGTTCCCCTCGCTCGAAGCCTACCGCGGGGTAGAGGTATACGACCCGGCAGTCGAGGCGGTCACCGAGGAGCAGATGGTCGAACTGGGCCAGTCGCTGATCGACAAGGTGCGCGCTCACACGCCGGAACTCGTGTGCCAGGGCGGGGCATCGAAGAATACCATCTCCATAGACATATGGAACTCTCGTGGCGGCAGGGCGACCTACAAGAAGAGCGTGTTCAGCCTCGGCGTGGAGGGCGTCCTCATCAGGGGCACCGACATGCTGTTCGTCGGGGACAGCGAAAGCTCGTGCCGCCCCTTCTTCGACCATGCGACTGTGTCGGGCAACACGATTGAGCAGCTTGAACGGGCCAGAGAGACTGCTGCGGCGCCGCAGGGGAGCCTGCCGGTCATCTTCACCCCCCTCGGGGTGGCGAGCACGCTTCTGATGCCGCTGGCGCTGGCTTTCAACGGGAAGACGGTTCTGCAGGGCGCATCGCCGCTGGGCCATAGAAAGGGCGAGTTGGTCTTCGACCGCAGGATATCCATATGGGATGACCCGACCATGGAGTACCGTCCCGGCAGCAGGTTCTGTGACGACGAAGGCGTGCCCAGCCAGCGCACCCCGCTAATCGAGAATGGCGTCGTGGCCAACTTCCTCTATGACCTCCAGACCGCTGGCCTGGCGGGCACTCAAAGCACAGGCAGCGCATCGAGGAGTCTGGCGAGCCTGCCCACCCCCGCGCTCAGCGCTATCGTCATCGAGGCAGGCGGCGCCAGCTTCGAGGACATGCTGGCTGACATTGAGGACGGGCTGGTAGTCGAGGAGCTGATGGGGGCATCCATGGGCAATGTCCTCGGCGGCGAGTTCAGCGGCAACGTCCTGCTCGGCTACAGGGTGCGGAAGGGGAAGCTGGTGGGGCGCGTCAAGGACACGATGGTGTCGGGCAACGTCTACGAGGCACTGAAGGAGGTTGCCGCCATCGGGCACGAGCGCAGGTGGGTTGGCGGGATGGTGCTGACGCCCCATATCTGCTGCCCGCGTCTGGCGGTGTCCGCAAAGGCGTAGGGGAATGAGTGGCAGGGCGGCGCTCGAACGTAGGGACGCGGTCTCCGCGCCCCGGTGGTGTACACCAGGCGAAGGATGAAAGGGATGGCATCGCTGAAACGGTATCTGGCGGAGCTGCGAGACCCGGCCAGCCGTCTGGTGGTCTCAAGGCTCGCCAACTTCTCGGACCTGTCGCCTGAGGAGGTTGAGGAGTTCCGCAAAGGGTGGCCCGCAGTAGATGTCGCGCGTCGCAGGCAGGTAGTGAACCGCTTGACCGAGCTTGCAGAGGATAGTTTCGAGCTTGACTTCGACCAGGTATTGATCGCCTGCCTTGATGACCCCGACGGCGAGGTGAGGGCGAAAGCCATTGAGGGGCTGTGGTATTCCGAGGAGCCTGCCCTGATAGACGTGTTCGTGCGTTTGCTGGCGAACGATGAGGTCGAGGTGGTCCGGGCGGCTGCGGCCTCCGCTCTCGGCCAGTTTGCCTACCTCGGTGAAATCGAGGAACTGCCGGCGAGCGACGCGCGCAGGGTCGAACAGGCTCTGCTTGCGTCGTTCAACAGAGTGGGCGAGGCAGAGATAGTGCGCCGTCGGGCGCTGGAGGCCGTCGGCGTTCTGACCCGGCCGGTGGTAGAAGACCTCATCCGCCAGTCATATCAGCGCGACAACCTCGAATTCCGCGCCAGCGCCTTGTTCGCCATGGGGCGCAACTGCAATCGCGTTTGGTTTCCCACCGTGCTGAAAGAGCTTGGCAGTCCCCACCCTCAGCTCAGGTTCGAGGCAGCCAGGGCCTGCGGTGAACTCGAGGCGATGGAAGCGGTGCCCAGGCTCATTGAGCTGCTGCGTGACGACGACAGCGAGGTGAGGCTCTGCGCAGCCGTTGCGCTGGGGAAAATCGGCGGCGCCGAGGCGAGAGAAGCGCTTGAAGAGTGCCTGGAAAGCGCCGACGAGTCAATGCGTGAGGCGGCCCAGGAGGCCATGGAAGAGCTGGACATGTGGGAGAGCCTGCCGGGCTTCTGATCAGGCGGCGCTGTCCAGCACCAGCGCCACGGCGCCCAGGAGGCCGGAGTCGTCGCCCAGGCCCGCGGGAAGAATGCTCACCGTTATGTCAGGCATGACCCTCTCGGCCACCACCTGACGGACAGGCTCGAAGACGATTTCTCCGGCTTTTGAGAGCCCACCTCCTATAAGGATGAGCTCCGGGTTGAAGATATGAACCAGGTTGACCACGCCCACACCTAGATTGGCTGCGGCTGTGTGCATGACTTCGCTCGCCAGCGGGTCGCCGGATTTCGCCGCTGACGCTACTAGCTCGGCCGTCACCCCGTCAGGGTCACCGCCAGCGAGTTCCCTGAGCCTGCTTGCCTCGCCTTGAACGAGCCTCTCCCTTGCCATGCGGGCGATGGCGGTGCCGGATGCCATGACTTCCAGGCAGCCCACGTTGCCGCAGTTGCACCTCGGCCCATTGATGTCGATGGTCATATGTCCCGGTTCCGCGGCGAACCCCGAAGAGCCCAGAAGCAGCTTGCCGCCTATGATCACCCCGCCGCCGATGCCGGTGCTTACGGTGAGGTAGACCAGGTCGTTGGTCTCCCTGCCCGCCCCGAACCGGTGCTCGCCGAGGGCGGCGAGGTTGGCGTCGTTGCCCACCCAAACGGGGAATTGGAGTTCCTCTTCAAAAATGTCCTTGAGCGGGGTGTTGTACCAGGTGCGAAGATTGGGAGAGGTGAGGACCACCCCAGTCTCCGGCGTGATCAGCCCTGCGGCGGCGATACCCATGCCTAGCAAGGCAGCCTCGTCCACGCCGTCGAGCATGTCCCTTATGGCGTCCTTGATGCGGCTGATGGCCTGGTCAGGCCCGTGCTGGGAGTAGATCGGGCCAGCGTGGCGCCTCAGAAGCTTCCCCTGGCCGCTTGTCAGTGCGAGGCGGAACTGAGTGCCCCCGAAATCGAGGGCCAGAATCAGGCGATTGTCCTGGCTCAAGCTCACCTCCCGGTTGCGCTCTGGACAGTATAGCATCGAAGCTGATAGCTGTCTAACTTGTCGAGGCAGGGGCGTTTCGCGAACAGCCCCCACCCCTTCGCGGGTGTCGGATCTCGGTAGGGGCACGGTGCACCGTGCCCCTACGTTCGTTTGTCAGGGTAGCCTGGAGCATCTGCTCCAAGGTAGGTCGGAGCGGATGCTCCGACCTACCCGGTGTTTCAAGACGGCCTGTGCACGGCGGCCCGTCGTTCGTGGGCAAGGCAGCCCCGCCCCTAGCGGTCGGCCAGGCATCGTGGAGGGGCATCGTTGGGGCAAGCCCGCGGTTGACTCAGAATCGTCCAGTCTATAGAATCTTAGGCGGAGCCGCAGATGGTGCTGACAGGCAGGAAGGTAGTCCTGCGAGAGAAACGGATCACCGACGGCGAGTTGGACTACGCCTGGAGGTGCGACCCCGAGCTGGCCGACCTGGATGCAGCGCCGCCGGTAGTTATGTCCTACCCTGAGTACATGTTCTACTACACGGATGAACTGCGCACTCCCAGCCGGCGGCGACGGCGATTCGCCATCGATACCATGGAGGGCCGGCATATCGGCAACTGCATGTACTACGACATCGATGAAGAGAAGAGGCAGGCCGAACTGGGCATATTGATCGGCGACCGGGAGTACTGGGGCAGGGGGTACGGGACTGAAGCTGTGAAGGCCCTGGTCTCCCACATCTTCAAGGAGACCGACCTCGACAGGATATACCTGAATACCCTCGTATGGAACGCAAGGGCGCAGCGGTGCTTCGAGAAGTGCGGCTTCGTCGTTTGTGAGCGGGTCACCAAAAGGGGCCATGACTTCCTGGTGATGGAGTTACGCCGAAGGTGGCAAGAGTCGGATGGAGGCGAAGCTGCTGACACACCGCGTGGCGCTCACAACGATGCCTCCCTCAAGTCTGCTACTTGACTCAAAAAGTAGTGGCAGGTATACTACTGCCACTGTCTCGTAGGGTAGGGGTGAACTATGAAGGTGTCATGTTCTCAAGAGGATTTGAGCAAGGGGCTGGCGGTGGTGGGCAGGGCTGTGGCCACCAGAGCCGTCCAACCTATTACCAGCAACGTTCTACTGGCGACTGAAGGCTCGCAACTGAAGCTGGCCGCGACCAATCTAGAGATTGCCGTATCGTGCTGGATAGCAGCGAGCGTCGAGGAGCCGGGCACGATCACCATCCCGGCAAGGCTGATGACCGATTTCGTCAATTCTCTACCCAGCGGCCAGGTTGAGATAGCGCTTTCGCCACGCTCTCACAGCGTTGAGCTGAAATGTGGACGCTACGACGCGCGCATCAGCGGACTGGACGCCGCCGACTTCCCTCCTATCCCCAAGATCAGTGAAGGGTTGACCGTCAAGGTGAAGGCTGATGCGCTCAGGCTGGCGGTGAGCCAGGTGGTGTTTGCCGCAGCGTCGGAGGAGTCACGTCCCGTCCTGACCGGCGTGAACACTGAGTTCGAGGGCGAGCAGGTCACACTGGCTGCTGCCGATGGCTTCAGACTGGCGGTGCGCAACCTGTCTCTGGATGCCCCCGTTGGCGAGAAGCTGGCCGTCATCATACCAGCCCGCTCTCTCACGGAACTCAACCGCCTCATCGGCGACCAGGTGGAACCTGTCGAACTGACCATCAATCCCAAGAAGAGCCAGGTCATGTTCCGGCTCAGGAACGTGGAAATGGTGTCTCAGCTAATCCAGGGCACGTTCCCCAACTACGCCCAACTCATCCCGTCGAAATTCGCGACCAGGGCCGTGGTGAAGCTTGCCGACTTCCTGAGGGCGACGAAGAGCGCTTCGGTGTTTGCGCGCGATGGCAGCGGCATCGTACGTCTTCAGATACAGCCGAGAGATGGGAAGGGCAAGATTGCGGTTTCGGCGAGGGCGGAGGAGATTGGGGACAACCTGGGGGAGATTGACGCCTCTGTGGATGGAGAGGAAACCAAGATCGCCTTCAACAGCAAGTACCTGATGGACGTCCTGGGGGTCCTCACGGAGGAAGAGGTCGCGCTGGAGACCACGACCTCTTCGAGCCCGGGCGTCATCCGGCCCGTGGGCAAGGAGGACTACCTGCACGTGGTCATGCCGATGTTCGTCCAATGGTGACCTTACCTCAGGAGATCGAGGCCTCCTCCACGTAGTCACCCCGGAGGAGATACTTTCAGCAACCCTTCTCAGGATCGGGATACGATGCCACAGCTGGTTCATGACCCTCTCCGAGCGGTCAACGAACTCCGTGAACAACTTTCCTCGCACTCAAGGCGCCTTGGGTTCTTCATGGGAAGCGGGACGTCGATGGCAGCCGGATTGCCCGGCATCGAGGAACTCACCACAAAGGTGGCGTCGGAACTCGAGGGAGTCTGCGCTCAGAAGTTCGATGAACTACTGCAGGCCTGCAGACCAAACGCCACCGTCGAGGACGTGCTGAACAAGGCCCGACTGATTCAAGAGCTCCTGGGTAGGGATAGCACTCAGGAAGTCGCCGGTGTCA
>CAZBET010000012.1:0-15119 GCA_964490995.1 uncultured Dehalococcoidia bacterium | reverse complement strand
CGATGCTGATTGTCCCGCGCTGGAAGAAGGCATTGGCCCTGAACCGGGCCAGCCCTGGCACACTGTGGGCGAAATCTAGTTCGCGGTCTCTGTGGAATACTTCCCTTTGGTGGTCGGAGGTTATCTGCTCCAGGCATTCCCTGGCAAACTGGGGAGTGACTCGCGGAAGTTCAACGAGAGGCGTCAGGGCGCCATCAATACGCAGGACGGGCGGGCTCGGCACCCTGAGGTGCAGGTCCGATGCACCCTTCTCAACGACCAGCCTGAGCAGCTCTTCAATGTTCATCGTGCTGGCTCGCGCTCCCGGGATGGGGCAGAACCAGAGTACTCATTTGGAATGGCAGCGGCACCCACTAGCACGGGACATAATATCAGAAACGATGTACCAAGGCAATGATACGAAAGTACTACGGGAGGGTTTGGACGGTCTCTCGAGGTACCAGCGATGGATCGCCGGTGCCGGCATCGGGACGGCAACCTCCTGGACTGGGCACAACGTCGCCGCGGGTCTGCGGCCTCCCCCGCGACCCACGGCGCATCGCGATGCGCCCCTACGCTGGGGCATCACCGACCCAGGCGTTCCATGCTGTTGGGTCGCTATTCCAACGGGGGCCTTCTGTGGGTCCAAGGGCGGGCTTCCTCGAAGGCCGCTGCTGCCCGCAGCACCGTGGCCTCGTCGTAGGGCCGGCCCACTATCTGGAGACCGACAGGCAGGCCATCCTTTGTCCATCCGGCCGGAACAGAGGCTGCTGGCTGGCCCGTAAGGTCGAAGGGAAAGGTGAAGCAAATCCAGTGAAGGTACGCCGCCGCATCGGCGAAGCCGAGCTGTGGCGGCTGGATGGGCATGGTGGGAGTCAAGAGGAGGTCGTAGTCCTGGAAAAACCTGCCGCACTTCGCGAAAAGCTCTTGCTTCGCGAACACGACCCTAGCGTAGTCTGTAGCCTTCAACTCGGCTGATATTGCCAGCATAGTGGCCGTGAGGTCGTCCAGTTTGCCAATGATTTGGTCCAAGGGCCCGAACGTTGAGAAAGCTTCGAGGTGATCAGTGCCAAACACGGTCCCTGAGTAGGCCGCAGGATCGTCGAAGGTGGGCCGGGCCTCGTCAACAACCGCTCCGAGAACGGAGAAGTCCCTGGCCGCGCGCTCACAGATCCGCCTGATCTCGGCATCCACTTCTGCGTAGCCAAGGTCGGGGCTCCACGCGATTCTTAACCCCTTGACGCCGCCTCGCAGTGAAGCTGAGAAGCGCTTGGCGGGCGCGGGAATGGAGAAGCAGTCGCCCCAGTGCGGGCCGGCCATGACGTCGAGCATCAGGGCTGCGTCACGCACTGTTCGAGCGATCGGGCCCTCGTGCGTCAGTAGCTCGGCGCCGTGGAAGATCGGGTAGCGGGGCACGCGTCCGAACTGAGGCTTGATGCCGAAGACGCCGCACCAGCACGACGGAATGCGGATCGACCCGCCGGCATCGTTCCCCGAGGCTAGGGGGCCGAGACCTGCGGCCACGGCGGCTCCAGCGCCGCCGCTGGAGCCGCCCGGAGTTCTCTCCAGGTTCCAAGGGTTGCGCGTGACGCCGAAGACCCGGTTTTCGGTCATCGGCTTGAGGCCGAACTCGGGGGTGTTGGTCTTGCCCAGTACGATGGCGCCAGCTTCCTTCAGGCGCGCGACGAGCACGGCGTCCTCATCGGGCACGAAGTCCTCCAATAGCTTGCATCCCATGGTAGTGCGGACGCCCTTGGTGAACACCAGATCCTTTATGGACACTGGTACGCCATGCAGCGGGCCCAGCGGCTCGCCCCTGACCACGGCCTTCTCAGCCTTCCTCGCCGCAGCCAGGGCGGAATCGGCCGTGAGCGTTACGTAGGCATTGATGATGGGATTGATCCGCTCTATCCGCTCGAGGATGGCTCTGACCACCTCGACCGGCGAAAGCTTCTTCTGCCTAATGGCTCTCGCCAACGCACTGGCGCTCATCCAGCAAATCTCGCCGCTGCTCATCACTGATCTCCGTCCTTCTCTGGCGTGTGGGGCACGCTCTGTCAGACAATCGGTCGGCGCAACCATAGCAGCATAGCAGGGCGGTGTCAAACGGGGGTGGAGCCGGCACGCCGCGGCTTAGAAGCCATCCGTTTGGGGGCCGCCAGACGCTGTGGCCGAACGCAGTGCTGGCCTCAGTCCACTTCCGAGGGCCGCAGGGCACGCTATCAGAAGGGTTGCCCGGTTTGGCTTGACTCCGCTCTCAGCCAAACGTATACTTGCCAGCAGGCCTGCTGAGCCGGCTGGGCGGCAAGCGGGCCAGGAAGCTGGTCACCATGCTGACGGAATCGGTTGTTTTCGCGGCGCTTTCCTACGGCATCGCGCTGGGAGTATCCCTTCTCGTGGCAGCCATCATCAAGGCCATCTACTTCGCCGTGAACAAGGTGGGACCCAAGCAGGACAAGGCCCAGCCTGACGAGAAAGCGTAAGTAAGGGTTTGGGATCGGATTTCCCCATCTGGCAGTTCTTCCAGGGGCTCTACACTCTCACCCTGGAGGAGCCTCTCGTTGCCGGCGTCAGGGTTCTCCTGATTGCACTCGGTTTCCTTCTCATCTACCTCGGCTATCGCAGGACCCTTGAGCCAATCTTGATGATTCCCATGGGGATTGGGATGGTGGCGGTGAATACTGGCGTCCTCATATGGGATGCCGGACAGACCGCCAATCTCTTTGTCGATCCCCTGGTCAGCGATCACGAAGGGCTGCTGGAGATCCTCCAGATCGATTTCCTCCAGCCGATCTACACCTTCACTTTCAGCAATGGTCTCATCGCCTGCCTGGTATTCATGGGCATTGGCGCCATCACCGACCTTGACTACCTCCTGGCCAGGCCGCTGATGAGCATGATGATAGCGGTGGCCGCCGAACTGGGTACGATACTCACGCTGCCGATAGCGATTGCCGCCGGGCTTGCGCCGAATGAGGCGGCATCCATTGCGCTTGTCGGTGGGGCGGATGGCCCCATGGTGCTCTACGGCTCGCTGCGCTTGGCTCCGGATCTCTTCGTCCCAATAACGGTCGTCGCCTACCTCTATCTGAGTCTCTGCTATGCAGGCTATCCATACCTCATCAAGCTGCTGATCCCCAAGAGGCTGCGGGGAGTCGAAATGGACCCTGCCGCCATACCCGAGGTATCCGCGGGGAAGAAGTTCGCTTTTGCGGTCATCGCCATGGGCGTGCTGAGCCTTCTCTTCCCAGTGGCGGCCCCTCTGTTCGCTTCCTTCTTTGTCGGTGTGGCTGTCAAAGAAGCAGGCGTCACGAGATATGTCGAGTTCCTGTCCGGGCCGGTCCTGTACGGGTCGACTTTCTTCCTGGGTCTTGTCTTGGGGGCTTTGCTGAACGCTAGCGTGATTCTGGACTCGAAGGTCCTGCTTCTGCTGGGCCTGGGGATGCTGGCTCTGCTGCTATCGGGCATCGGCGGGCTCATCGGCGGCCTGATTTACTACAAGGTGAGTAAGGGCAAGGTGAACCCGTTAATAGGGATCGCCGGCGTTTCCTGTGTGCCCACAACCGCTAAGGTGGCGCAGAAATGCGCCGTCGAATCGAATTCGTTTGCCATGATCCTGCCGTATGCCATGGGGCCCTGCGTTGCCGGCGTCATCACCACGGCCATCATAACGGGCTTGTACGTCACCGGAATTCCGCGCCTCTAGCGAACCCAGGGCGGCCTCTGCGCTTCTCGGCGCCGTTTCTCCCAGTGAAAAAAGGCCCGTGCTATAATGGCACAGGCCCATGTTTACCCACCTTCACGTCCACACGGAATACAGCCTCCTCGATGGCATGTGCCACGTTCCTCATCTGATCAGCAGGGCCCGGGAGCTGGGCATGGACAGCCTGGCGATCACTGACCACGGTGCTCTCTACGGGATAATCACGTTCTACCGGGAGGCGAAGGAAGCAGGGTTGAAGCCTATCCTTGGGTGCGAATTTTACGTGGCGCCAAGGGATAGACGAAGCAGGCAGGCGGCCGACAAGGTGCCCTACCACGTCGTGCTGCTGGCCAAGGACGAGGTCGGCTATCACAATCTGCTCAAGCTCGCCACCGCTGCCCAACTCGAGGGTTTCTACTATAAGCCGAGGGTGGACCGAGAACTGCTGGCACAGCATAGTCAAGGCCTGGTAGCGCTCTCGTCGTGTCCCAACGGCGAACTCGCACGCATGATTGTGGAGGGCCGTCCCGACGACGCGGAGAAGGCCGCACATTGGTACAGGGACGTCTTCGGCGATTTCTACCTGGAACTCCAGCAGCATGCCGTCCCCGAGCTCCCCCGGATCAACAAGGGACTTGTCAGCCTCAGTCGCAAGCTCAATCTGCCGCTCGTGGCCACCAACGATGTGCACTACGTGAGCAAGGACGATGCCTATGCCCACGACATCCTCCTCTGCATTCAGACCAACAACACTATCCACAACGAGAAACGGCCCAAGATGGCCGATGACTCCTTCTATCTCAGGAGCCCACAGGAGATGGCTGAGCTTTTCGCGGAGCTGCCTGAAGCCCTGGCGAACACCGAGCGCGTTGCCGAGATGTGTAGATTCGACCTGGAGTTCGGTCGGCTACGTCTCCCCGAAACCGACCTGCCGGCAGGCAAGACCGCTGATGAGTGGCTCGCCGAACTCTCCCAACAGGGTCTGGCGGCCAGGTATCCCGGGCTCCCGCTGCAGGCTGCGGAGCGGCTTAACTACGAGCTGGACGTCATCAGGAAGACGGAATTCGCCAATTACTTCCTGGTTATCTGGGACGTCATCTCGTTTGTTCGGAGGCAGAAGATCTTCTTTGGTGTTCGCGGCAGCGCGGCTGCCAGCATCGTCCTGTACTGCCTGAGCATCACTGACATTGACCCTCTGGCACACCGGCTGGTGTTCGAGCGCTTTCTGAATGTGGAGCGCAAGGAGATGCCGGATATCGACCTCGACTTTCAGGACGACCGCCGCGATGAGGTCATAGCGTATGTGGCACAGAGATACGGTACCGACCGAGTCGCGCAAATCATAACCTTCGGCACCATGGGCGCGCGCGCAGTCCTCAGAGACGTGGGTAGGGCGCTCGGTGTGCCGTACGGCGATGTTGACATGGTGGCAAGGCAGGTGCCTGCGCTGCCGGGGACAACCATCAAGGACGCGATAGACGCCAACGCCGACCTGCGCAACAGCTACCGGGACAACGCCACTGTAAAGCACCTCATCGACACCGCCGGCAGGCTGGAGGGCATCGCACGCCATGCCTCCACCCACGCTGCGGGCGTGGTCATCTCGAGGGAGCCGCTCATCCGCCACGTGCCGCTGCAGAGGCCGACCAAGGGCGATGAGCAGAGCATCAACATGACCCAGTTTGCCATGGACGACATCGCCCAAATCGGGCTGTTGAAGATGGACTTCCTGGGGTTGGCTAACCTGACCATACTCGAGAAGGCAAAGAAGATCATTGCCGAGCACCGTGGCATTGACATCGACCTTCAGAACATACCTGTGGATGACGCCAAGACCTTCGCTCTCCTCTCCTCCGGCGAGACGACCGGGGTCTTCCAGCTTGAAGGCGCGGCCATGCGCCGCTTCATCAAGGAACTCAAGCCCAGTTGCTTCGGCGATATCTCGGCCATGGTTGCTCTTTACCGCCCAGGGCCCAAGCAACACATACCCACCTTTATCAGAGCGAAGCACGGCCTGGAGCCCATTCGCTTTCCCCACGCGGCCCTCACGGAGATACTGCGCGAAACGTACGGTGTCATTGTCTACCAGGACCAGGTCCTCCTCATCGTGCAGGCGTTCGCTGGCTACACCCTGGGCGAGGCTGACATAGTGCGCAAGGCAATGGGGAAAAAGATTCCGGAAGTGATGAAGAAGGAGAAGGAGCGGTTCCTTGCCGGGGCGAAGAAGAAGGGGTTCTCCAGAGACCTGGCGGAGCAGGTTTGGAGCCTCATCGAGCCCTTCGCGGGATATGCGTTCAACAAGGCGCACAGTGTCAGCTACGCCATGATCGCTTACCAGACCGCCTATCTCAAGGCGAACTACCCGGTGGAGTTTATGACCGCTCTCCTGACGATCAACGTGGGGCAGGCAGAGAAGGTAGCCTCGGCCATCGGGGAGTGCCACCGGCTGGGCATCAAGGTGCTGCCCCCTGACGTCAGCCGCAGTTGGGAGAACTTCAGCATCGAGCAAGTCGATGGTGGCGCCGCTGCCGTTCGCTTCGGCCTGGCGGGAATAAAGAATGTCGGTGCTGCCGCAGTCAGGCCGATCATCTCGGCTAGAGAGAAGAGCGGCCCATACAAATCCATCGACGACTTCTGCCGACGTGCTGACCTCAGGAACCTCAACAAGCGGGCATTGGAGAGCATGATAAAGGCCGGGGCCCTGGATTCTCTGGGCGACCGTGGTTCCCTTTTGGCCTGCGTGGATCGCATTCTGTCCCTGGCGCAAAGCGAGCAGCGCCTCAAGCAGGTGGGCCAATCTACAATGTTCGACCTGTGGGGTCAGAGCGTGGAGACGCCGCTCCCAGGCGTCAACCTCCCCGAGGCATCGGTCCCTGCCAGGGAGAGACTGGCTTGGGAGAAGGAACTGCTGGGGGTGTACCTCTCCGACCATCCCTTCGCCGACGCGTCCAAGCGGCTGGGCGCCGACGTCGATGTCTTCTGCGGCCAGATCGGGGAGGAACTCGTGGGACAGACGGTCGTCACCGCGGGATTGGTCACGTCGGTGCGGCAGCTTTCTACCAGAGACAAGAAGCAGTTCGTGGCTGCTGTTATCGAGGATTTCGGAGGCAGCATAGAGGTCACGGTCTGGTCAGAGGTCTATGAGCGCACGAAGGAGCTCTGGCACGAAGGCAACACCCTGCTCGTCAAAGGAAAGGTCAAAGAGAGGAACGAGCACGTTCAACTGGTCTGCCTGAGCGCAACCCTCTATCAGCCAAGAGACATCGAAGAGGCGCCTAAGGACGCGGAACCGTCGAGCAGTTCACGCCGTCGCCGCAGGGTGAAGATCAGCCTTCCCACCTCCCACGATGCGGAGGCCGATATCGCCCGGCTGAGGCGCCTGTTCGAGGTTCTCCGGGAATTCCCCGGAGAGGACGAGGTGCATCTGGCCATAGTCAGCGATGAGGGTGTGACGAAGCTAGACGCGCCGGATATGGCTACCAGCTACTGCTCGGAGTTGCATCAATCGCTCCTGGACGTCATCGGTGAGCAGGACCTAGCGGTGGAAGACAGTTCGGTCTAGCCCGGCGCCGGAGTGCCGCGCTATGACCGGCCTTGAAACGTAGCATCGCGACGCCTGTCACGATGAAGACCTGTCGGCGCGCGAGTGGCGGCGCCACTTGTCTGCCTGGGGATGCCGTGTGCTGCGATCCTCGAGCTTCAGCAAGCGCATCTTCAAGTCAAGTCCGCCGTTGAATCCGCCGAGGCTGCCATCGCTGGCCAAAACCCGATGGCAGGGGACGACGATGGGGAACGGGTTCCGAGCCAGGGCCTGTCCCACCGCGCGGCCTGCATGTGGGCTCCCGACCTGCCTCGCCACCCAGCCGTAGCTCCTGACCTCTCCGTAGGGGATTCTGCGAGTCGCGTTCCAGACGGCTATCTGGAACGTGGTGGCCCGGGTCAGGTCGAGCCTGTCGGAGAATGTTGCGACCTCGCCGTCGAAGTAACGCCGGAGCCTCAGAGGAAGGTCGCCGAAAGCAGAGGCGTCTTCGACTGCTCTTTCAAGGGCGCGCCCCGCCAAGGCGAGTGCTGCCCGGCGGGACGGCATGGGCAGGGTGAGGCGGGTGATACCCCTGTCTGAGCACGCGACAGCCATCCAGCCAAGCGCGGTGGGGAAAACCGCATAACTCGGTGTCAGACCAGACTCCGGGTACGAACCCATAGCCTGACTATAGGACAAGGGAGGCGCATTTTCAAATCACGGCCATCGTCTCGCACGGGCTGTAAACTGTGAAATGTCGGCCGAGGATCGGGCCTGGAAAGGCCCTCCCACAGGACAGGAATTGCGGGAAAGGCTTTCCCGCCTTGGCAAAGAGCGGTGCCATGCACTGGGAGAACTCCCTCAAGATGCTTCCCGGCACTGTCGTGGGATTTGACTTGTGTTTGTTGCGTAGATGTGGTAGTATAACACGAAGCGGCTGGGTAGAAGTCGCATAGGAGTAGACCGGAGGGGTTAACCCGGGGAGTTGGGGGATGGGGACAGACAAGGAGAAGGCGCTCGATCTCGCCATCAGCCAGATCGAAAAGCAATTCGGCAAGGGCTCCATCATGATGATGGGGGAGTCATCCGCAAGGGTGGCTGTCGAAGCTATCCCTACTGGGTCGCTGGCATTGGACCTGGCTCTGGGTGTTGGGGGCATTCCTAGAGGGCGTGTCAGTGAGGTCTTCGGGCCTGAGGCTGCTGGCAAATCAACTCTGTGCCAGCACATCATAGCGGAAGCCCAGAAGCAGGGTGGAATGGCGGCCTACATAGATGTGGAACATGCTCTCGATCCCACCTACGCCGCTGCTCTGGGGGTGAAAGTGGATGCTCTGCTGGTCTCCCAGCCGGATACCGGCGAGCAAGCCCTGGAGATCACCGAGACGCTGGTCCGGAGCGGGGCCATCGAGGTGATAGTCATCGACAGCGTGGCGGCGCTCGTGCCCAGGGCTGAGATCGAGGGGGAGATGGGAGACGCCCATGTCGGGTTGCAGGCACGGCTAATGTCCCAGGCCCTGCGGAAACTGACTGCGGCCATAAGCAAGTCGGGCACTGCTGTGGTCTTCGTTAACCAGCTCAGGGAGAAAGTGGGCATCGTCTTTGGCAATCCGGAGGTGACTCCAGGAGGAAGGGCCCTGAAGTTCTACAGTTCAATACGCATCGACCTCAGGCGCATTGAGACCATCAAGGTGGGAACCAGGGCCGTGGGGACGAGGATTAGAGCAAAGGTAGTCAAGAACAAGGTAGCTGCTCCCTTCAGGTCAGCCGAGTTCGACATCATGTTCGACCACGGCATCAGCAAGGAGGGCGACCTCGTCGACCTTGGAGCCGAGTTGGGCATAATCAAGAAGGCCGGGGCTTTCTTCTCTTTTGACGACACGCGCCTCGGACAGGGTCGAGAGAACTCCAAGGAGTACCTCAGAGAGCACCAGGAACTTGCCCAGGAGATCGAGCGTCAGATAAGGGCAGCCGCCCGCGCTCAGAAAGAGCCCTTGTCCCTCTTCTCCAAGTCTCATCCTGCCGCAGCAGATCCGCCGGTCTAGCTTCGAAGCAGCCCCTCCATAGCTCCCGCCCAGCACCCTGACGGGGACGTTATGCCCGACCGCAGCCTAAACCTATCTTGAGGGGACGGATGAGCACCTTCACCGTGACGGGGATTGAGAGGCGGAATAGGGGGAAGATCAGAGTGCTTCTGGATAGCGGCACGCCATTGACCCTGAGTGGTCCTGTCGCTGCCGAGGTCGGACTTCGAGAAGGGCAGGAGCTATCCGCGGCCGATATCGAAAGCCTCAGGAGCGCTGACCGTCTTCACCTCTCGCTGAACGCCGCGCTGAGATTCCTCGGGCCGCGCCCGAGAAGCGAAGCGGAGATCAGGGCTCGATTGAATCGTCGTGGCTTCGACGCTGAGACAGTCGGGCGAACACTTGGCCGACTGAGGGAGCGGGGATTGGTGGATGACGCCGCCTTCGCCCGGTTCTGGCGGGAGAATAGGGAGAGCTTCAGGCCCAGGAGTAGTCGACTTATGGGGTTGGAGCTGAGGAGACTGGGCGTCGATGCTGGTACAGTGGCCGAAGCGACCGCTGGTGTGGATGATGAACGGGGTGCCTATCGGGCGGCACAGAGAAAGGCCCGCTTGCTTGCGGGGTTGGACTATCCTGCCTTTCGAAAGCGTTTGGGGGGCTTCCTAAGGCGGTGTGGCTTTGACTACGAGGTCGTGAACAGGACTGTCGACCTCGTGTGGCAGGAGCAGACCAGGCCGCAGCCAGACACGTAGCTGAGAAGGAAGGTTTGAGAAATGCCTAGTTGGATAGTACCGGTAGTAGTGGCAATAGTCGCACTCATCGTCGGAGGAGCCGTGGGCTTCTTCGTTCGAAACCTCGTCACGGCGAGGAGAATCAGCCTCGCTAAGAAGGATGCTACCAGGATTCTGGATGAGGCGGCGACCAAGCAGAAGGAGACCCTTCTTCAGGCCAAGGAGGAGGCGCTCAAGGTCAAGGGCGATGCGGAGGGGGAGATCCGTACCCGCCGCGCGGAGCTTCACCGCCAGGAGAGACGCATCTCGCAGAAAGAGGAGAACCTCGACCGCAAGATGGAGGGCCTCGAAAAACGAGAGCGCACCACGGTCAACAAAGAGAGGGAGGTAGACAAGTCTCTTGCCCAACTGGAAGAGCTCAAGAAGAAACAGGTGCATCAACTCGAACTCATCTCTGTCATGTCCACCGCCGAGGCGAAGCAGATTCTCTTGACGACTGTCGAGGAGCAGACCCGTCAGGACATGGCGCGTCGTATCCATGAGGTTGAGGCCGAGTTGAAGGAGGAGGCCGCCCAGAAGTCCCGGGAAGTCGTTGCCTTCGCGATCCAGAGGTGCGCCTCTGAGGTCGCTTCCGAGACGACGGTCTCCGTGGTGCCTCTGCCTTCTGACGACATGAAAGGCCGGCTCATCGGTCGCGAGGGGCGCAACATCCGGGCGCTGGAGAGCGCTACCGGGGTCGACCTCATCGTGGACGATACGCCCGAGGCGGTGACCATTTCCTGCTTCGATCCGATTCGTCGAGAGGTGGCCAGGATAGCGCTGGAACGGCTCATCTTGGATGGCCGCATCCATCCCGCTCGTATCGAGGAGGTGGTGGGCAAGGCCAGGGATGAGGTTGATGCCATCATCCAGACTGAGGGCGAACAGACAGCGTACAAGGCGGCGGTCGTTGGCCTTCACCCGGAGATAATCAGGCTCCTCGGTCGCCTCAAGTTCCGCTTCAGTTATGGGCAGAACGTACTGACGCATAGCATTGAGGTGTCGTATCTGTCTTCGATGATTGCCGCTGAACTGGGCGCGGATGTGAACATCGCCAAGACCGCGGGGTTGCTGCACGACATCGGGAAAGCCGCGGACCAGGAGGTTGAGGGCCCTCACGCAGCCATCGGCGCTGACATAACCAAGAGGCTGGGTAAGTCGATGGAGGTGTCGCGAGCCATTGGGGAGCACCACGGTGAAGCAGACTCGATGGGCATGTACGGGTTCATCGTTGCCGCCGCTGACGCTATCTCCAGCTCCAGGCCGGGCGCAAGGCGTGAGTCCCTCGATCAGCACCTGAAACGTCTGGAGGCGCTCGAAAACGTGGCCTCGAGCTTCCCTGGTGTGGAGAAGACCTTCGCCATTCAGGCAGGCCGTGAGGTGCGCATACTGGTCAAACCGGAGCAAATCGATGACCTGGCTGCGATAAGGCTGGCGCGGGACATTGTGAAGAAGATAGAGGAGAGCCTGGAGTATCCGGGTCAGATAAAGGTCACCGTCGTGCGGGAGACGCGGGCAATCGATTTCGCCAAGTAGGGAACAGGCCCACAGGGGGCGGACACGTGCGGCGCACGAACCAGGTCTCATCTCCCCAGTGCGATGAGCTAGCGGAGGCCGGTTGAGAATACTGATGGTTGGGGACGTGGTCGGAAAGCCGGGCAGGAGAGCGGTTGCCGCGCTGCTGCCGGAACTGCGTCGGAAGCACGAGCTTGACCTGGTTGTCGCCAATGGCGAGAACGCGGCCGGGGGCATCGGCCTTACGGTGGACACTGCGCAGGAGCTGTTCAAGGCCGGCGTGGACGTCATCACCTCAGGCAATCACATCTGGCATCACAAGGAGATTATCCCCTATCTGGAGGCTGAGCCCCGGGTGCTGCGGCCGTTGAATATGCCGCCGGGCGTGCCCGGACGCGGCTACAGCCTGAACGAGGCGGCGATGGTGGTCAACCTCCTTGGTCGGGTGTTCATGGGGCACTTCGATTGCCCCTTCAGGGCTATGGATCGCCTGCTTGAGGAGGTGTGTCCGCGGCCTCGGGTGATACTCGTCGATTTCCATGGAGAGGCGACGGCAG
The DNA here is from genome assembly GCA_964490995.1 of uncultured Dehalococcoidia bacterium. Taxonomy (GTDB): domain Bacteria; phylum Chloroflexota; class Dehalococcoidia; order SZUA-161; family SZUA-161; genus CAZBET01. The sequence goes on along the minus strand of CAZBET010000012.1, from coordinate 3,054 downwards.
AGAAGATCGCCCTGGGCTGGTATCTCGATGGTCGGGTCAGCGCAGTCGTGGGCACCCATACACACGTTGGCACTGTCGACACGAGAGTCCTGCCTAGAGGCACCGCCTTCGTCAGCGACGTGGGCATGGTGGGGGCCGCTGACTCGGTCATCGGCGACGACAAGGATTCGGTGATCGAGAGGTTCTTGACGCTGATGCCCCATCGGCTGTCGGTGGGCAAGGGGAATGCCATCTTCAATTCGGTCCTCGTTGAGGTCGATGCGGACAGCGGGAAGGCCCGAAGCATCAGCCGGCTTGACCTGGAGTTGGGAGAGTGATGAAGGCAGACCTGCACCTTCACACTACTGCATCTGACGGGAGGCTGAGCCCAGAGGAGGTCGTTCGGAAAGCTTCTCAGCTTGAGCTTGAAGTTATTGCGATAACTGACCATGATACCGTGAGAGGTGTCGCGCCTGCCCTGCAGGAAGCTGCGAGTTTTCCGCAACTGAGTGTCATACCGGGAGTCGAGATAAGCACCGACATCCCTCAGGGCGAGGCCCATATCCTGGGCTACTTCATTGACCACCTCGACCCGGTGTTCAACGGGGCACTGGAGGAACTGCGCCACTCGCGCTACGAGCGAGGGCGGAGGATGGTGGCCAAGCTCGCTGCCCTGGGGATTGAGATCAACTGGGAAAGGGTTCTGGAGCTTGCAGCGGGAGGAACTGTGGGCCGCCCTCACATCGCCCGGGCGATGCTGGAGCGTGAGTACATCCCGTCCGTTCGGGAGGCCTTCGCCAGGTACATCGGGCGCAATGGCATCGCGTACGTCGAGCGGAAGAAGATGACCCCAGCGGAGGCTGTCGGGCTGATTCTCAAGGCGGGAGGCCTGCCTGTGCTGGCCCATCCCGCTGACATCGCAGGGCTCGAGCCGCTCGTCGCTCGACTCAAGAAGGCGGGAATGGTGGGTATCGAGATATACTATGCCAACTACACTGCCGCCAAGACCGCGACCCTCGAGGCACTGGCCAGAAAACATCACCTGGTCGCTTCCGGAGGGAGTGACTACCATGGGATCGACAGCACGATCGGCAGCGACATGGGAAGCGTCGGTCTCCCTTCGGGATGCGCGGAGCAACTGATGTCCCTCGCGGACCGCAACAGGATGGTGAAACCATGATGCTCAGTTCTCGGGAGATTCAGGAGATTATCCCTCACCGCTGGCCCTTCCTTCTGGTGGACAAGATAGTCGATCTTCAGCCAGGGGAGGGAGCGGTCGGAATCAAGAACGTAGCATCCGGGGAGTTCTTCTTCCAGGGACATTTCCCCGGCTATCCCATCTTCCCGGGCGTGCTCATCATCGAGGCCCTGGCCCAGGTGGGCGCGGTGGCGGTGCTGAGCGTGCCTGAGAACAAGGGCAAGATCGTTCTGTTCGCAGGGGTGGACGGCTTCCGTTTTCGGGCGCCGGTTGTCCCGGGAGACACCCTGCGTCTGGAGCTGAGGCTAACGAAGATGCGGGGGCCCATAGGCAAAGGCACTGCCCGGGCGACTGTCGAGGGCAAGACTGTTGCCGATGGCGAGCTGACATTCGCGCTCGCCAGCCCCGGGCAGGGGCCAGGCAGGGAGCAAGCATGAAGTGCGCCCTTCATCCGGGTACGGAGACGAACCTCAGTTGCGGCAAGTGTGGCCAGCCCATCTGCCCCAAATGCCTCGTCCAGACGCCAGTGGGAGCGAGGTGTCCCAAATGCGCCGCCATGAAGCGACTGCCGGTGTTCAACGTCTCTGCCCTGTCCTACATCAGGGCGATCGGGGCCAGCTTGGCCACCGGGGGTGTGCTCGGTGCGGTGTGGCCTTTTGTTCCCCTCGGTGGGTACTTCTGGCTCCTTATCGCGCTGGGAGTGGGCTACGCGGTGGGGCAGGCGGTAAGCCTCTCAGTGAATCGAAAACGCGGCCCCGGTTTGCAGGCGATTGCAGCCGTGGGCGTGGTGGTGAGCTATGTGGTGAGGGGTATCCTCGAACGCATGCTCCAACAGCCACAGGTCAGTGTTACGGCGTCGTTCGTCACAGCCTGGGGCTTGCTCTCGCTGGCATTGGGCATCGTGGTGACGGTGAGCGTACTGCGACGCGATTGACACAGTATGCGTTTTGTGCTAGTATCCCGCGGGAGCGGCGGGGGGCGAGACAACCGCAGGCGGAAACATCGAGTTTGCAGCGACCATGATTAGCACTAGTTGGCTCTTGTGTTTCCTAATGGGGGGAGGAAGCGGCTTCTATGCGGGGAGAACTATTTGTCCGTATTCTTGTCGCAGCAATCTTGGCTGTCGGGGGGTGGAGGCTAGCAATCTTTATCGCAGGGAGGACAGAGGCCACAAACAATGAGCTGACCTGGGTCCTGTCTCTCTCTATCGCCGGCTACGTACTTGGGTTTCTGCTAGCTCCCTACATTGTCATTCGCCCTTGGCGCTGGTCCCGGAAGCAGGCCAAGCTAGTTCCAAGGTTGCTCCCGGTGTACAGACTCGTGGCGGCAGCCATCGGGTTGGCGTTCGCACTGGTGATCACAGCCCTGCTCATCCTGCCACTGTCTCTGCTTTCGGAACCTTGGTCGAAGATTGGCCCTCTGATTGCCGGCATCATCCTCGTCTGCTTCTTCGTGCCCGTCATGGCTTTGCAGGGGCACGTTGTGCTGAAGTTCTTCTTCGGCGGCTCTCCAGGCTTGCCCGCTCAGAGAGAGGGGGCAGGCCAATTGATGATCGTCGACACCAATGCCATTATTGATGGGCGAATCGCCGACATAGTCAAGACAGGCTTCATACAGGCCACTCTGGTTGTGCCCAGATTTGTGCTCGACGAGCTGAGGCACATCGCTGATGCCTCCGACCCGCTCCGGAGGAACCGAGGACGAAGAGGTCTGGAGATGCTGACGCAGCTTCAGCGCGACGCTGACGCGCCGGTGCAGATTTCGGACATAGATTTCCAGGAGATGCCTGACGTCGACTCCAAGCTGGTGAGACTGGCCAAGGCACTGGGCTGCCCGATTGTCAGCAATGATGTCAACCTGAATCGAGTGGCTGAACT
>CAZBET010000011.1:11949-15313 GCA_964490995.1 uncultured Dehalococcoidia bacterium | reverse complement strand
ACGCCAGCGCGAGCCCGCCCAGAAGGATTAGGACTACCAGGACAATCACCAGTATTATATACCATTCCATCTCTGCCTTCAACGCCTCCTTTCGTTCCCTCCAGCTTCGCGCCGCGTAGACCCGAACTGCCGCGACCCGACCCCCGGTCTGAAGGCTGCCTGGCCGATGCTCCCGACAGCGCGCACGGTTGACTCAGGCCCCGCGACGATGCAGCTTCAACTGTGTCTGCTCGCCAGCCCGAGCTCTGTGCCTCATCCGGTCTGCATCTCGTCCAGCACTTCGCCTGTCTGGCTGACCAGTTCTATCGAGAGTGGCATCCGCCCCAGTTGATGGGTGGCACAGGAGAGGCACGGGTCGTAGCAGCGGATCGCCACTTCCACCCGGTTCAGCATGCCCTCAGTGAGCTTGTCCGCCTTGACGTAGTCCTTGGCCACCAGATAGACGGCGCGGTTCATGGCCAAGTTGTTGTTCTGAGTAGCCACTATGATGTTGGCCTTGAGGACGGTGCCGCTGGAATCCACCCAGAAGTGATGGAACAGGGTGCCTCTCGGCGCTTCGAGAACCCCGACCCCCTGCTCATTGTACTTGGAGGACGACACCCTGAGTTCTGTCCCGCAGATTCCATCCGTCTCCAGCAGTTGCCGTACCCTCTCAGTCGCGTACAGCCCTTCGATGAGGCGGGCGTAGTGGAAATACAGCGAGCCCTCGACCATGCCGCCGTTGCCTGCCTTCTTGAACTCCTTGAATTCCTTGCTGGCGAGCGGCGTGGTGATGCCGGTGGCCGCATTCAGCCTGCCGAGAGGCCCCACTCTGTACATGCCGGCGGGGTAGCCCATCTTCTTGTAGCAGGGGAACTTCATGTATGACCAGTCCTCGACCCTCTCCTCCACCACGGACAGGTAGTCGTTGCCGTGCACCTGGTCTTCGAGCACGCGTCCCTTGGCGTCCACGAGCCTGAGCTTGCCATCGTACAGTTCCAGATTGCCTTTGGGGTCGACCAGCCCCAGGTACGCCGAGGGGAAGCTGGCGAAGCCGGCCATCAGGTCGGTGTTCTTGGCGGCGAAATCCTTGATTATGCTCAGGCCCAGTTGGTAGATGGCAATTGCATCCCCATTCTTGCTCAGCAAGTCATCCCTGGACTTCGGCGAGAGAGCTGTGTTCACTCCGCCGGGTATGGCGAAGATGGGATGGATTCTCTTCGAGCCCAGGGTCTCGATGATGGATTGCCCGTAGGCTCTGAGCCTCACTGCCTTCTTGGCCAGTTCCGGGTTGGCACCGATGAGTCCAACGACGTTCCGTATTGCCGGGTCAGCATCCATGCCGAAGATGAAGTCGGGGCTGGCGAGGTGGAAGAAGTGGAGTGCGTGCGACTGCACAGTCTGGGCCATGTGCATCAGTTCGCGCAGCATCTTGGCCGTCGGCGGTATGTCAACGCCCAGTATGGCATCACCGGCCTTGGCAGAGGCCAGGTGGTGGCTAACGGGGCAGATGCCGCAGGCCCGCTGGGTGATGAGAGGCATCTCCCAGATAACGCGCCCCTCACAGAATTTCTCGAAGCCGCGCATCTGCAGGACGTTGAAGTGCGCGCTGCTCACGTTCCCTTTCTCGTCCAGTCGCAGCGTGACCTTCCCGTGGCCTTCTACGCGGGTTATCGGCTTGATCTCTATGATCCTCTCTGCACCCATTTCTGTACCTCCTCGACTAGTCGAACTTCATCATGTCGCTGGGCAACACCGGTATCCGGCCCTGAAGAAGCTCCGTCAGTGCGTACTTGATGTCGCCGGCCCGGGGCGGACACCCCGGAACGAAGCAGTCGACCTTGACAACGGCGTGCACGGGCAAGGCCTTCTCCAGAAGCGTGGGTATCTCGGGCGACCTGGGTATCTTGCCATTCTTCACACTCTCGCACTCGATGTAGGCGCGCCGCAGCACCTCCTCCTTGGGGAACGCGTTCCGCATGGCCACTATGCCGCCAAAGCAGGCGCAGTCGCCCAGAACAATGAGTATCTTGCATCGGGCTCGGAGTTGCCTGGCCTCCTCCTCCTGCTCGTCCATTCCTATGGCCCCCGTGATGAGGCCGACATCAACCTCGGGGAACTCCTTGATGTCCGTTATCGGGCTTCTCGTGAATTCGACAGCCTGAGCCAGGTCGATGATGAACTCGTCAACATCCAGCAAGGACATCTCGCACCCAGCACAAGCGTCAAGCCAGGAAGTAGCCAGCTTCACCTTTGCCATTGTACAAACCTCCGTCTATGCACGTGTTGCTCGCTAGAGCTTCTGAGCCAACCCGTTGATAATCTCAACGTCGTCTTTCAGGCCGGCAGGCGGTTGGACCACTCGCTTGGCCCGGCTGGTCTTGCCGTCCAACGAGGTGTACTTGCCTTCGCGCTCTGACCATATGGGCGAGGGCAACACCACGTCGGCCCTGTCAGTCAACCCGGAGCGGTAGCTTGCCTGCACCACTACAAACTCGGCTTTGTCGACGAGGGCCCTCCAATCTCCGTCGTGGACGGCGTCGTCGCTTAACAGAACGTATGCCAGTTTCGGCTTGGTCTTGGCCATGCCATTCGAGTTGGCCAGACCGAGCTCCCAGGCCCCGCGGCTATTCCCGCGGGGCTTGAGGGAGATTGCCTTGAGCCCATCTTTGCTGGCTGCTTTGGCCAGGTCCAGTACGCCCGTCACCAGCTTGTGGTTCTTCTTGTCCAGGATTCCCTCGCCATAGACGACGACCGGCCTCTTCGCGGCGCTCAAGGTCGCGGCTGCCTGCTCGACGGCATCTTTGTCCAGGCCGGTGGCCTTGGCGAGCGGGGCGGAACTCGCCCCCTTGTCAGCCGACTTGCTCCCTTTGGCTACGATCCCCGACAGGGCACCCAGCAACTCCTCTTCGCTGCCCTCTTTGGGACGAAGCCAGAGGTCGGCGCGAAGGCCGAGGCTGTTGTCTCTGGCGTCGATGACGATGACCTTGGCCTTGTTGCGGTCCTTGGCGCGCAACACGTAGCAGCCCGCCACTGGGTGAGTCTTTATCGGATTGGCACCGACCACGAGGACGCAATCGGCCTCGAGGATGGCCTCGAGAGGGCTTTCGATGCCCATTCCATGTCCGTTCTTAGAGAACAGGCTGATGCCCTTCGCCATCGCCCTGTAGCTGTCGCCATCCGTGGTGTCAACGTTGCCGGTCCCCACACTGTTCCGCATGAATCTGGCGAAAGTCTCCAGGGTCTCGCTGGGGCAGAGAGCCGAGGCGAATCCAGCTATGCTGTTCGCTCCGTGCTGGGTCTTGCACTGCCCTATTCGCTCGCTTACCAGCTTTGAGGCATCGTCCCAGGACGCGGGCTGCTGGCGGCCCGCCTTATCTTTGAC
>CAZBET010000011.1:0-11939 GCA_964490995.1 uncultured Dehalococcoidia bacterium | reverse complement strand
AAAATTATTCTCGAGGTCCTGAAAGACCGCGGGCTGGCGGCTTTCCTTATCTTTGACGAGCGGAGTAGTTATCCTCGGGGTCTCATTGTACACCTGCTGGAAGCGCCCCATCTCGCAGAGCTGGCCCTTCAGGCCCGTGAGGGCCGCTCCGTCGATTCGCACGATGTTGTTGTCTTTGACCAGAACGTCGGTCTCGCAGCCGACGCCGCAGAGGCTGCACACAGAGCGGATGAACTTACCCTCTTTCGTGCGGCCCCTGAAGGCGCTGACCTTGCTGAATATCGCGCCCGTGGGGCAGGCCTGGTTGCAGGCGCCACAGGATATGCAGGAGGACTGGCCCAGGGGCTGGTTGAGATCGGCCGCCACCCTGGTGCGCCAGCCGCGTCTACTGAAGTCAAGGGTATGATTCGCTACCACTTCGCCGCATACCCGCACGCAGCGCCCGCAGGAAATGCAGCGGTTGTGGTCGATGACCAGGTAGGGATTCAGCGTGTCGGTGGGCAGGGAGGGGAAGGTGTACGGGTAGCGCGCGTGGTCCATCTGGTAACGGTAGGCCAGGGCTTGCAGCTCGCAGTCCCCGCTGGCGGCACAGAAGAAGCAGAAATGGTTGCGCTCCGTGAAGATCAGCTCCAGAATCAGGCGCCGGTACTTCTCCAGGTTCGGAGTGCTGGTTCTGACCACCAGGCCCTCTCTGGCCGGGTAGGTGCACGAGGGGTTGATGCGCCGCTCGCCGTCAATCTCAACCACACACATGCGGCAGGCTCCGACCGCACTCAGACCCTCGAGGAAACAGAGCGTGGGAACGTATATCTCGTTGGCCCGGCAGATGTCGAGTACGGTGTCTCCTTCTTTCCCCTTCACCTGCTTGCCGTTTATGGTCAGGGTTATCTCTTTTCTATCGCTCATGTGTCTACTCCTCGCCTCCAACTTCAAGGTCACATCTCAGGCACCGGGCTGCCTCTTCTCTGGCCTCTGCTGCCTTGACCGGCAGCAGCACCTCCTTGAAGGACATCTTTCGCTCTTTCGCGCTCAGATGTGAGGGTTGCATCCTGGCCTTCTCCTTAACCTCCTCTTCGGTGGGAGGCACGCTCGGAACCTCTATTGGCTCGTAGCCGTCCCTCTCGACGAACGGCGAGAGCGGCTTGCCCTGCAGGTATCGCTTGATAGAGGTTGCGGCTCTCTGTCCTGCGGCCACCGCCCAGATGACAGTCTTGGGCCCGGTCACGGCGTCGCCGCCGGCGAAGATACCCGGCTTCTCTGTGGCAAGAGTCCTCGGGTCTGCCGCAATGACGCCGCCTTTGGCCACCTTGACCCCGCCGTCCTTGATGAAGGAGGTGTCCGGGCGTTGCCCGATAGCCTCGATGACGGTATCCACTGCCAGGGTGTACTCTGAACCGCGCAGCGGCTCGGGGCTGCGGCGTCCGCTGGAGTCAAAGGCCTTGAGCTCCATGCGAATGCACTCCAGCCCGTTCAACTTGCCGCCCTGGCTCAGGGCCTTCGTCGGAGCGACAAGGCAATCGATGTGGATGCCTTCGGCATCGGCGGCCTCGACCTCCTCTTCTATTGCCGGCATGTCTCTGCGCTCTCTGCGGTAGAGGATGCGCACCTCCTCGGCCCCGAGTCTCAACGCAACCCGGGCACCGTCTATTGCTGAGTTGCCACCGCCTACAACAGCCACCTTCTTGCCGACCACGGGCTTCTTGCCCAGGCTGACTTCCCTCAGGAACTCGATGGCGTCGTACACTCCCTGGACGTCCTCGCCCGGTATACCCATCTTATCGCCCTTATGTGCGCCGCACGATATGAAGACAGCCTTGTAACCGTCCTTGAGCAGGCGGTCAACGTCGTCTACTCTGGTGTTCAACTTGAGCTCTACACCGAGCTTGAGTATGTTGTCTATCTCAGCGTTCAGAAGCTTCTTCGGCAGGCGGTACTCCGGAATCGCCACGGCCATCATGCCGCCAGCCACCGGCAGAGCCTCGAATACCGTCACCTGATAGCCCTCTCGCGCAAGCTCGTAGGCGGCAGTGAGGCCCGCGGGCCCGGCACCGATGATGGCTACGCGCTCCGCCTTCTTCGGTTTCATCGGAGGCACGAATTCGACGTTGTGCTCATAGGCCCAGTCGGCAGCCATGCGCTTCAGGTCCCTGATCGACACCGACTCGTCCACCTGGGCGCGCCGGCATTTGACCTCACAGGGATGGTCACACACGCGGCCGACGGACATCGCAAAAGGCAGCCGCTGCCTGATGAGCCTGTAAGCCTCTGCGTACTTGCCCTCCTTGACAAGCCCTATGTAGCCAGGACAATCCAGCTCGACAGGGCAGATATGCTGGCAAGGCGCTCTGAACAGCGGCTGACACACGCCCGCCGGGCAGTGCTTGTCTATGATGTGCGCCTCGTACTCGGCGCGGAAGTGTCGCAGCGTGCTGAGAACCGGGTTGGGAGCCGTCTGGCCCAGGCCGCAGAGAGAGGCCGAGCCGACCATCTCCGCCAGCTCGCTGAGCACGCCGAGGTCTTCCATGGAGCCTTTGCCCTGAGTAATCTTGTTCAGTATCTCAAGCATCTTGGGGATGCCTGCGCGGCACGGGGTACACTTGCCGCATGACTCGTCACGGGTGAACTGCAGGAAGAACTTGGCCACGTCCACCATGCAGTTGTTCTCGTCCATAACGATAAGGCCGCCCGAGCCCATGATGGCTCCGAGTGCGGTGACAGCCTCGTAGTCCACCGGCGTATTCAGGTGTTCTATGGGAATACATCCGCCCGAGGGGCCGCCGATCTGAATGGCCTTGAACTTCTTGCCGCCGGGTATGCCGCCGCCGATGTCGAAGATGATCGGGCCCAGCGGCGTGCTCAAGGGCACCTCAATGAGGCCACTGTTGTTTACCTTCCCCACCAGGCAGAAGGTCTTGGTTCCTCTGCACCTATCTGAACCTACGCTCGCGAACCACTCAGCGCCCCTGTGGAGGATTTGGGGAACGTTCGACCAGGTCTCCACGTTGTTGAGGGTGGTGGGTTTGTCGAGCAGCCCCTTATTGGCAGGGAACGGAGGCCGCTGTCGCGGATTGCCGCGCTTGCCTTCAATAGAGGCCAGCAGGGCTGTCTCCTCGCCGCAAACGAATGCGCCGGCGCCCGGGAAGACCGTCAGGTCGAACTCGAAGTTTGTTCCCAGGATATTCTTGCCCAGCAGCCCGTGCTTGCGGGCCTCGTCGATTGCATGGTTGAGGGTCTCAATTGCCAGAGGGTACTCCGCCCGGACGTAGGCGTACCCGCGCCGCACGTTGCCGATGGCGTAGGCGCCGATGGCCATGCCCTCGATAATGGAATGGGGGTTGCCTTCGAGCACGGCACGGTTCATGTAGGCACCGGGGTCGCCCTCGTCACCGTTGCAGACCACGAACTTCTCGTCGCCCGCAGCGCGCCGCACGAAGCCCCACTTCGTCCCTGTGGGGAACCCCGCGCCGCCCCTTCCTCTGAGACCGGACTTGCCGACCTCATCAATGACCTCTTGTGGCTGCATCTTGCTCAACGCCTTGGCCAGGCCCTGGTAGCCGTCCCGAGCGATATACTCCTCCATGCTCCGGGGGTCCATATCCTGGTTATGCATGATGCGGATGTGCTGGAGCTTGAAGGTCGGCAACTCCGTGTCCAGCAGCCACTCGGCTACAGGCTGGCCCTCGATCAGGTGTCGCTTCACGATGGTGGGCACCTGCTCAGGGGTCAGGTTGGCGTAGATGACTCTACCTTTCTGAGGGTGAATCACGGTGACCACCGGCTCGCGCTCGCAAGGGCCGATGCACGCGGCCTCGGTGATCACGACGTTCGACAGCTTGCGGTCCTGTATCTCCTTGACGAAGGCGTCCTGAACAAGCTTGGCACCGCCGGCAATGCCGCACGTGCCCAGATGCACCTTGACCTCTATCTTCTTTGCGCGCTCGGCCAGCTTCTTCTGAGCTGCCGCTCTCAGTTCGTTAAGGTCCTCGACTGACGATAGCCGCTTCGCCATTTATCCTCCTAAGCGTAAGAGCTCAAGACTTCCTTCATCTTTGGTGGGGTCATGCGGCGGTACACCTTGTCGCCGATGGATACCACCGGCGCCAGGCCGCAACACCCCAGGCACCTCACCATCTCCAGGGAGAAACGAGCGTCCTTGGTGGTGTCGCCGGCTTCGACGCCCAGCTCCTTCTGCAGGGTGTTGAGGATCCGTTCGCCGCCGCGGACGTAGCATGATGTACCCATGCAGGTGGAGATGACGTACTTGCCTCTGGGTACCATAGTGAAGAACGAGTAAAACGTGGTTACGCCGTAGACTGTGCTTAGAGGGACATCCATTTCCTTGGCGACTGTCTGGAGAGCTGCCGGGGGAAGAAAACCTATCAGTTGCTGGGCCTTCTGAAGAACCGGGATCAGGGCACCTGTCTGTCCTCGGTGCTCCTCCACTATTGCTTTGATCTTGCTCAGCGTGCCGGGATCCAACTTCTGCGGTGTGGAGGATGACACTGCTGGTTTGGCTTTGTCCATATCAACCTCTCCTGTTTCTAGGATACGACCTCATCCCCACCCCTCCTCTGATACCATGATAAACTCGCTCGCTCGCGATTTCAACAAACCGAAGCTGATGGAGATGGCTGTTGCCGGTTCGCCTCCAGTTCAACCTGACAAAAAGACAACCCCGCCGGTGTCAACCCATCCGACGGGGTCTAAATGAGATATGCTGCGCCTGTGCTTCTCGCGGCGCTGACCGATTGTCCGCTTGCGGCCACCCCCACGCCCCTCGAGGCAGCGCTCTATCTTCTTGGCTCCTTCCAGATTGCCTGTAGCAACAGCAGCCCTGTGGTCGGCACGCTCGGCCCTGTTCCACTACCCCTTCGGAAGCCAAGAAGAGAGCGGACATCGCGTGGAAGTCGGCCTGCTCCCTGGATTGGTCCGAACCCCGCAGGCGTCTCGTCCCTGGCCTGTAACCTGCCCCCGGACCCGATCTGCCGCTGGTTCTGCTTCCCCGACTTCCTATTGTAACACATTTTGGAGGCGCCAGTAATTGAACCAAGGAACAAGGAGGTTGTGTGTCGACCTCACCGCCTTTGTCCTCCTCTACTTGCGAAGGGAGGGGGGAGGATCGCGGCCCCTGCTATTTCTGCGACAGCCTTCTGGCGAGAGCTCGATAGTACTCGGCCGTCTTCGCGATGCCTTGCTGAAAGGAGACCCGGGGGGTCCAGCCGAGCTCTCTCCGGGCCTTGCTGCATTCGAGACAAATGCGGTACACCTCGCCTTTGCGCACGGGAGCGTAGATCGGGCGGCCTTTGTAGTCGAGAACGCTGGCGAGCGTATCGAATACCTGCTGGTCCGAGGTCTCGACACCTGTCCCGATGTTGAGGATGGTGTTACGCCCGCGCTCCAGGGCCAGGATGTTCGCCTCCACGACGTCTGAGACGTGGGCGTAGTCGCGGGTCTTGTCGCCGGGGCCGAAAATGGTGGGCTGCTTGCCGGTGAGCATCTGCGTGGCGAAGATGGCCACCACGCCAGCCTCCCCGAACGGGTTCTGCCTCGGCCCGTACACGTTGGCGTATCTCAGTACAGCATAGTCGAGGCCGTGGAGCGTGCTGTAGAGGTGGAGGTAGTGCTCCACGGTGTGCTTGGACACGCCGTACTGAGACACCGGGTTGACGGGGTGATTCTCATCCGCCGGCAGATACTGAGGGTCGCCGTAGACGGCCCCGCCCGACGACGCGTACACGATCCTGCCGACACCGAACTTGAGGCAATTCGTGATGACGTTGAGGCTGCCGAGGATGTTGTCCTCGGCGTCGGCGACGGGATCGTCCGTTGATTTCCTGACATCTATCTGGGCCGCGTGGTGATTGACGAGCTGCGGCTTCTCCCGTTCGAAAACGGTCGAGAGGGCTGTGTCGCGGATGCTGAGCTGATAGAACCTGGCTTTGGGATTGACGTTCTCGCGGAACCCGGTTGACAGGTTGTCAACGACCGCCACCTCGTGACCGAGGCTGAGCAGGCTGTCCACCAGATTGGAGCCGATGAACCCCGCGCCCCCGGTCACAAGGATTCTCAAGACGTTCTCCGAACAGTCCGCTGTCTACTCAACGGTCACGCTCTTGGCCAGGTTTCGCGGCATATCTATGGGGCAACCTCTCTCTCTGGCCGCATAGTAGGCCAGCAACTGCACGACGATTGAGTTGACCACGGGGGAGAATATGGGCTCAACTGTCGGGACCTTGATTGTCCAGTCGACGTACTTCTCGATCTCGCTGTCGCCCTCGTCGGCAATAGCGATGACGGGTGATTCCCTCGCCTTGATCTCTTTTATGTTGGCCAGCAGCGTCTCGTAGGTGCTGTCTTTGGCTGCGATGGCAATCACCGGCGTGTCCGGCGTCAGCAGGGCAAAAGGCCCGTGCTTCAGCTCCCCGGCCGCGTAGCCTTCGGCGTGGATGTAGGCGATTTCCTTCAGCTTCAACGCGCCCTCCAGGGCGACCGGGAAGTTGAGCCCCCTTGCTACGAAGAAAGCGTTCTCGTGCTGCGCCAGATACCTGGCGAGTTGTGCGATGTCCCCTTCCCTGTCGAAGATCTCGTGCACCCGGTTGGGCAGCCGCCTCAGCTCCGCAACCAGGTTTGCCCGCGTGCGTACGTCAATCGGGGCGCGGCCCAGGGCGAGCAGATAGAGCATTATGAGCTGCGCGACGAAGCTCTTGGTGGCGGCCACGCTTATCTCGGGCCCTGCCTTTATGTAAAGTACATCATCGGCAATTCGCGTCGCGCTGCTTCCAACGACGTTGGTGATGACAAGCGTCGGGCAACCTGACTCCTTCGCTTTCTTCAGCGCCCTGACGCTGTCGGCGGTCTCGCCGGACTGAGTGATGACTATGACCCAGGTCTTGCCGAGGACGGTGTCCGAGTAGTTGAACTCCGATGCTATGTCCACCCTCACAGGTATCTGAGACAGTCTCTCGATCAGGTTCTTCCCCACCAGCCCGGCGTGGTAAGAGGTGCCGCAGGCCAGAATCAGGATATCGTTGAAATCGATGTTGTCCCGTATGCCCAGGTTCACCATGGGCTCCAGTACCGAGACATACCCCGCATAGGTGTTGCGTATGACCCGGGGCTGTTCGTGGATCTCCTTTATCATGAAATGCTCATACCCGGCCTTCTGAGCCTCCTCGATGGTCCAGGGTATGCGCTCCTCAGTCTTGTCTACTCCTCTGCCGTCTCTGGTGAATCTCAGGCTCTTCGTGCTGACAACGCCGATGTCCCCGTCCTCCACATACACCACCCTGTCGGTATAGTCGAGCACCGCCGGCACGTCGGAGGCCACCAGATACTCGTCGTCGCCAACGCCTACAATCAACGGACTCTCCTGTCTGGCAACCACCAATTCGTCGCAATCGGAATGCATGACTATGAGCGCGTAACTCCCTCTTACGTCGGCGAGAGCCCTGCTGACTGCCTGCTCCAGGTTGCCCTGGTAGTACTTTTCCACAAGGTGAGGGATGACCTCTGTGTCAGTCTCCGAGCGAAAGGTATGCCCCTCCTTCGTCAGTTGTTCTCTGAGCTGCACGAAGTTGTCGATCACGCCGTTGTGGACTACGGCGATCTTGCCAGTGCAATCCGTGTGGGGATGGGAGTTCGCTTCGGAAGGCTTGCCGTGGGTGGCCCACCTCGTGTGTCCGATGCCCACCTGGCTGTTGTGGGGCTTCAGGGTTCTCTCGAGGGCTTCGATCCTGACGGCATCCTTGAAGACCTTGATATCGGCGCCGCCAAGCGCTACGCCGCAGGAATCATATCCCCGGTACTCCAGCCTCTTGAGGCAACTGATGAGTACTGGTTGTGCCTCGCGGTGCCCCACATAGCCAACGATGCCGCACAAAGCTACATCACCAGGCTCTCGTCGGGGATGCTCTCCTCAAGGACCCTCAGCGGCTTCACCCGGCACCTGTTGCCCACGATGACGCCGGGAGCAACCACGACGCCGTTCCCGATGCTGCAGTGCTCCCCGACCATGGCGCCGACCTGCACCCGGTGGTATTCGTCGTCCACCCTTATCTCCGCTTCGCCGCTCTGGGTCACGAAGTGCCCTTTCATCCGGCAGCCTCTGTCCACGAAGGAATCCTGGACAGTCGAACTCGGGCCGATTTCCACCCCGTCAGCGACTATGCTGTTGGCTATCAGCGTGAACGGGGAGAGGTAAACGTTGTCGCCGATGCTGGTCGAGGGCAGAACGGACACGCTGGGCCCTATGTCGCAGTTCTCTCCTATTATGGCCGGTCCCACGATGTAGGAGCTCGACCTTATCGTCGTGCCCCTGCCCACGGAGACCACCCCTTTGATGCTTACGCCGCTTTCGATGATGCCGCCGGTGGCGGGCGCTATCTTGGCCAGGGCCAGGTCGTTCAACTGCAACATGTCCCAGGGATATACCACATCAAGCCAGGCGCCGGCGCCTTCGCAGGTTCTTACCTCATGGCCGCGCGCGATCATGTTGCGGATGACGGAAGTCAGGTCTGTCTCCTGCTCGATGAAATCAAACACGTCTTCGCTGAACGCGTAGATGCCGGTGTTGACCAGGTGGCTCATGGCCTCCTTCGGCTTCTCCACGATGCTGGTCACTCTGCCCTTGGACTCCTCGATCACGCCGTACTTCGTGATGTTCTCCTGCTCCTTGACCAGTATGGCTGTCCCGTCCGTCCGGGCCAGCCTGGAGATGGTGTCGGGCTCTATCAGGTTGTCGCCGGACAGCGCCAGGAACCTGCCGCCAACCGTCCCTTTCACCTGTCTCAGCGCGTGCGCCGTGCCCAGCTGCTGCTTCTGCTCTACGTATCTGATCTCGACGTCGAACTGGTCGCCCGCGCCGAAGTAGTCCATGACCTGGTCTTTCCTGTAGCCCACGACAATGACGATGCGACGGATGCCGTTCTTGGCCACCGCCTCGATCACGTAGCGCAGTATCGGCTTGTTGGCTATGGGGATCATGACCTTCGGTTTGGAGGCCGTGAACGGCCTCAGCCTCTGGCCCTCTCCCGCGGCGAGAATGACAGCCTGATCGATTCTACTCACTTAGTCTCCTGAAATTGGATCGGTCATGGGGCCTGTGCTGGCTCCTCAGAATATCTGTGAATTCGGCAGAACTACGCCGCTGACCGTGGCGCCGGGCCCGATGAAGGAGTGGTCTCCTATAAGGCACCCGATGTTGATGCTCGAGTTGATGCCTGTCTGGACGCCGTCCCCCATAATGGCTCCCAGCTTGCGCCTTCCGGTATCGATTCCCGCAACCGTTATGTTGTTCTTGTCGAGTCTGAGATTCGCGATCATGGTGCCTGCACCGAGGTTGCACCCCTCTCCGATGACGCTGTCCCCCACGTAGTTCTGGTGGGGGATCCTGCTGTCCCGCATCACGATCGAGTTCTTGACCTCCGCCGCGCTGCCGACGTGGCAGCGGTCGCCGATGGCGGTGCTGGGGCGGATGAAGCAGTTTGGGCCTATCTCACAGTCCTCGCCTATCGCCACAGGGCCGACGATATAGGAGTTGGCCAGCACCACACTGCCCTTGCCTACGGACACCTTTCCCCTGAGAACCACGTTCTGCTCGATGGTGCCCAGGTTCTGCGGCTCGATCTCCTCCATCAGGCGTTCGTTCGCCGCCAGTAAGTCCCAAGGATAACTCACATCCAGCCACTGGTCAATTCTCACGCCCGATACCGTGTGCCCCCCGCTCATCATGATTTGGAGGGAATCGGTCAACTCGTACTCGCCTCTGGGGGACTCCCCGGTCCTGAGAATGGCGGGGAACACGTCTGCTGTCAGCAGATATACCCCGGCGTTGACCAGGTTCGAAGGCGGCCTTGCCACCTTCTCGTGAATGGCGACGACCCTGTCCCCCGTCATCTCGACCACGCCGAGGTCTCGGGTATCCTTCGCTTCTATGAGGCTGAGGGTGACGCCATCGCGTGCCAGCACTTTCCTTATATCCTCCGCCCTGACCAGCACGTCGCCGTTCGCCAGAAGGAACCTGCTGCCGGCAATCCTCTCCACCAGCTTGACGGCATGGGCCGTGCCCATCTGCTTCCTCTGGGTCACGTAGTCGATCTTCACGCTCCATTTGTCACCGTTGCCGAAGTGCTGCCGGATGGTTTCCGCATGATAGCCGACGATGAAGATAAACTCGGAGATGCCTGCCTTCTTCATCTCGACGAGCAGGTGCTCCACGATGGGCTTGTTGGCAATCGGCAGCATCACCTTGGGCCTGGTGCGCGTGAGGGGATGCATTCTCTTGCCTTCCCCTGCTGCCAGTATCACAGCCTTCATCTCTTTGCCCTGTCCTGCGCAGCGACGCAGCTTTCTATAGTGCTGACGCCGAAGTCGTAAATGGCTCGGGCCCTCTGCTCGCTTCTTGCCTCGGCAGTGATCCTTATCTTCGGCTCGGTGCCCGAGGGCCTGATGAGGAGCCAGCCGTCGGGGTAGACGAGCCTGAGTCCGTCGGTTGTCTCCAGGCTTGCGCCTGCTTTCGTTTCTTTCCGCAGAAGCCGCTCCACCTCGGCCATCGACGCCCTGTCTGCGGCCACGCTGCCCCGCCGCAACGGATATGAGGGTATCCGGTCCACGATTTCAGACAGGGGCTGCTGCGCGGCGATCTGCGCGACGGTGGCTGCGGCATAGATTCCGTCGGGGCAGAGCGAAAGCTGCGGGAAGATGAAGCAACCTGATGATTCCGCGCCGAACTCCGCGGCCCTGCCATCCCTGTGGCTGCGGCGCAGTTCGTCTGACACGAACGCATCGCCCACCCTGGTCCTCGTCACCTCGAAGCCCAGCTCGTCGATGACCATGGATGCATCCACCGTGGTCACCAACGACTTGACCCGCAGGTGGCGGGCGAGCACGACCATGAGCTTGTCGGCGGAGACGAATCTCCCCCTGCTGTCCACTATCGCGACCCTGTCGGCGTCGCCGTCGTGGGCGATGCCGAGATCAGCCTTCTCCGTCTTGACGGCCCTTATCACGGCGCCGAGATTCTCGGGTGCCGGCTCGACTGGGCGGGGGAAGTGGCCGGTGGGCTCGCAGTTCAGGGGTACTACCTTGCAGCCAAGCCTGGTGAGCATGGGCGGCGTCACTTGGGACGCTGCCCCACCACCGCAGTCCACGACCACCTTGAGGCGGAGCTTGGCCGGGAAGTCTGCGAGGATGCGTGCCAGGTGCTCCTCGATGACGCCGTGGCGGTCCGCGCATTGCCCGAATCGCTCCGAGGGCGCGGTGCCCGCCGACTTGCTGTACACCGCTGCCTCGATTTGCTCTCTCTGGGCAGCATCGAAAGCCGAGCCATCGGGGTTGACGAGCTTAATCCCGTTGTACTCGGGCGGGTTGTGCGAGGCGGTGATCATCGCGCCGGCTTCGAAACCTCGGGCGGCATAGGCGATGGTTGGGGTTGGGGCGACCCCGCCGTAAGCGGCTGTAGCGCCTGCGGAGAGGAGGCCGGAGAGGAAAGCATAGCGGACGGCGTCGCCCGACGTCCTTGTATCGCAGCCGACGACGACGGAACGGTAGGGGGCGCCGACAGCCAGCCCGACCTCGAAGGCGAGCTGGAGGAAGGCCTTATCCACCACCGCCCTTATCCCCGACGAACCGAACAGCCCCACGTTCTAACCCCTATCCGTGAGTCTCGAGCCATGAGCTGCGATCTATGAACCACGAGCCATGAACCACGAGCCACGAGCTATGAACTATGAGCCAGGAACTCGCCTCGCTGAATCCAACGGAGGGGGTGGGATTCGAAGCCACGGTCCCGGTGACCCGAGACAGCGGTTTTCAAGCCTGTGAAGCAGCATGCCATGATGTGTGTTCACGCTCAAATTCGTGTTATGTTATCAACAGCCCACAGGATATTTCGTGCGTAGACTGTTGCCACATCTCACCCCATTATTCGCCGTCTGGTAGCA
>CAZBET010000010.1:0-15876 GCA_964490995.1 uncultured Dehalococcoidia bacterium | reverse complement strand
TCTCGCATCGCCTCTGCGTCCCCTGCGATCTCAGCGGTGATCCGCCAAGAGGCCTGGGGGGCAGCCCTCGACGCTAGACGAAGTGGACGCTATCGCAGAAGTCCTTTGATATGTCGTCGAAGTCCGCTCGGTAGCGCTTGAGCGCGGCGGGCAAATAGTCCACAATATCCTGGGCTGTGATGCCATCCTCGCCCTTGTCCTTGGCCGCAAGGTCCCCGGACAGTCCATGGATGAAGACGCCGATTCTTGTGGCTTCACGGATGGCCAAGCCCAGGCCGAACATGGCGGCAATCGTGCCTGTGAGCGCATCTCCGCTGCCCGCAGTGGCCATCCCTGGGTTTCCGCTGGTGTTGACGTACACGGTTTCATCGGGGTAGCCGATCAGCGAGTGCGCCCCCTTGAGGATAATGGTCGCGTTCAGTTGCCTCGCTGTTCTTTGAACGACGTTGACCTTGTCCTTGTCCACTTCATCTACGGATAGCCGCGCGATCCGGGACATCTCGCCGCTGTGGGGTGTGAGGATCGTCGGCGCTTTCCTTTTCTTGAGAAGATCGAGGTCGGCTGCGATCGCGGTAATACCGTCGCCGTCTATAAGCAGAGGAGCCTCAATCCGTCTCGCCAGATCGCGCACCAACTCCTCAGTCTGTGTGTTCAGGGAGACGCCAGGGCCGAGAATGACGATGTTTGCCTTCCTCGAAAGCTCCAGGAGTTCCTCCCTGGCCTCAAGTGCCAAGCTGCCTGTGTCTGTTTCTCTCTGGGGCAGAAACACGATTTCGCTCCCCTTGGTTGCCAGGAACGGAGAGATCGACTTTGGTGTGGCGAGGTATGAGAGCCCCCCGCCGGCCTTCAGGAAGGAGAGGGCGGAGAAGTAGGGCGCCCCCAGGTAGCTGGATGAGCCCGAGATGAAGAGGGCTTTGCCGTAGCTCCCCTTGTGCGTGTCTTTGTCGCGTCGGGGCAGCCTGACGAGGTCGTTGATGCGGACTTTGATCGAGTCGGCGTCGTAGAGCGACGGCGGGAAAGAGATGTGCGACACATAGAGCTTGCCGCAGAGGCCGAAGCCGGGATATAGCATGTTCCCTATCTTGGGGAGTCCGTAGCTTATCGTGTAGGTGCCCTTGACGGCTGTGCCCAGCACTTGTCCTGTATCCCCGTTGACACCTGAAGGTATATCGAGGCAGAACACGGTTTTCCTGCTCTCATTGATGATATCGATAGCAGCCTTGTGTATCCCCTCGGGTTGCCTTGCCAGGCCTGTCCCGAATATGGCGTCGACAATAGCGTCACAGCGGGATACGGCACCTTCCATCTGCTCAGCCGACGCAACGTCCTGGATCTCTATCGGCATCTTCGAGATCATGGCGAAATTGCTTCTCGCAGCCCCGCCCAGCTTGTTCCTTTCACCCAGCAGGAAGACCTTCACCTCTCCGCCCATGGAGTGAACCTTCCTAGCAACGACGAATCCGTCTGCCCCGTTGTTCCCGATGCCGCAGAAGGCGACGAACCTTTTTCCCTTGATGCCGAATTCCTTGAGAATCACGAAACACGATGACAGCCCCGCGTTCTCCATCAGGATTTCCTCGCTGATTCCGAACTCGCTTGTGGCCCTTCGGTCGAGGTCCCTCATCTCCTCAACGCGGCTTACCTTCATGTGAGTATCCTCCTTCACGCGTTCACTGCCATGGTGGACATCTTGGCGCTTGCCTGTGCGAGAGCCTCGTTCTGCCGTGTCTGGTGGTGCCCCGGGGCAGGAACTCGGTCTTGGCAGACCAGCCGATGCAGAATTATAAACTCTGGAGTCTCCAATGGCAAAGCTTGGTCAGAAGCGAACCCAGCGGCATCCTCAGTTGACCCGAGCGCCAGGCGGCGATCCTGGCTTCTCACTTGGCTGGTCGAGCACGGCGCCGGTGGAGAAACGGCAGGTCTTGTTGACAAGGAGGGAGCCCGTGCATAGTATTGCCATGGCTGCGGCGGTGGAGCACCGCGGCAGAATCGACAGCCCAGTTGCGGAGGCAACCGTGAAGGTACTAGGGATCATGGGAAGCCCCAGGGTGGGAAGCAACACCGACTTGTTGCTGGACGAGGCCTTGAGGGGTGCGCGAGAGCAACGGGCAGAGACTGAGAAGATTGTCGTGGACAAGCTGAAGATAGCGCCCTGCCGCGAATATAACGGCTGCCTCAGGGACGGCAAATGCGTCATTCGTGACGACATGGACACCGTGTATCCGAAGCTGCTTGAGGCGGATGTGGTAATTGTTGCGTCCCCCATGTTCTTCTACGGGCTGACGGCCCAGGTGAAGGCCCTCATAGACCGCTGCCAGGCGCTTTGGGCGCGCAAGTACGTCCTCAAGCAAGAGCCTCCAAATTCGGGAAGGACGGGCGCGTTCATCGGCGTGGGAGCCACTAGAGGCAAGCAGTTGTTTGACGGCTCCATTCTGACTGTCAAGTACTTCTTCCAGGCCATCGGGGTGAAATACAGTGAGGAGCTTCTGGTTCGGGGCGTTGACGAGAGAGGGGAGATCAAGGAGCATCCAGGCGCGCTGGCGGATGCGTTTGAGGTAGGCAGGAGGCTGGTGCAGCGCTAGTGGCGTTACCGCTCCAAGGCTTGTACGTTGTCGGCGGTGTGCATCCTGCGGAACAAGAAGGGCGCTTTGGGCGCAACGCCCGAAGCGCCCTTTGACGTCTGAACCAGGGCGTCTTCGGGGACGCTGCACTACCTCTTGCGGTACTGGCGCGCCTTGCGGGCCCTTCTCAGGCCGTACTTCTTTCTCTCTTTCACTCGGGCGTCTCTCGTGAGCAGCCCATGGCTGCGAAGAACCGGCTTCAGACTCACGTCCATGGCAACCAGAGCGCGGCTCAAACCGTGGCTGATAGCCCCGGCCTGAGACGAGACACCACCGCCCTCCACTCTGACCATGGCGTTGAGCTTGTCCGTGGTGCTTGTGACCCTCAGCGGCTCGAGAATGGTGGACTGCAATCGCAGTACATTGAAGACCTCCTCGAGGGGCTTCCCATTGACTATGACTGCTCCCTTGCCGGGCATCAGTTTCACCTGCGCCACGGAAGTCTTGCGCCGTCCTGTGCCACGTGAATAGGCCTGCTCGCTCAAACTAACTCTCCTTCTCGCTCGCTCTGACCTGAGCCATCTGGGCCTTGTGCGGATGGTCAGCCCCCGGGTACACCTTGAGCTTCCTGAGCATGGCGGCTCCCAGTCGATTGTGCGGCAGCATTCCCTTCACTGCGTGCTCAATCACCCTTGTGGGATGGCTCGCCAGCATCTCCCTGAGCCGGACGGCCCTAAGCCCTCCCGGATACTGAGAATGCCGGTAGTAGGTCTTCTGAGTGAGCTTGTTGCCTGTCACCACGACCTTGGCCGCGTTTACTACGATGACGTAGTCGCCGACATCGAGATGAGTGGAGTAGATGGGTTTGTGTTTGCCCTTGAGCAGGGTGGCGACCTCGGTTGCCAGCCTCCCGAGGGTCCTTCCCGAGGCATCCACAACCCACCATTTCCGCTCGATATCGGAGGCTTTAATGCTATTGCTTTTCATCTAACTGCCCTTAGCCGAATATGTTTCGCCTGTAGTTGACTATCATGAGGCAAAGACCGTGGGCTGGCACCACAGGCGCCGCAAGCCCCGGCTTTCTCGCCTCCAATATCTCTGTGAACCCGCCCAACGTCAGCTTTCGCAAACCGACCCTGATCAACGCGCCCATTGTGGAGCGCACCTGTTTGGGCAAGAACGAGTTGGCCACCATGTCGAAAAACACGAGCTCGTTCTGCCTCGATATTTCAGCTTTGTAGACTTCGCGCACCGTCCTTCTGCCCGTTGGCCCAGTGAACGAAGCGAAATCGTGTTTCCCGAGGAGGCACTGACAGGCCTCGTTCATGGCATCCGTCGCCAAGGGAGCGGCGACATGATACGCATATCTTTCCCTGACGGGAGACGGCGTCGCAGAGTTGATAAGTGTGTATCGGTATTCCCGACTCACCGCGTCTCTCCTGGCATTGAAATCAAGTGCTACCTCGGTAGCGGCCTTGACCGCGACATCCGGACGAAGGTAGGAATTCAGCGCCCTGACCACGATCTCGATGGACAGGCCTGAGTCTGTCCCAAAACTTACGACCTGCCCCTCAGCATGAACCCCTGCGTCCGTACGCCCGGCTCCAACTATTCGAATCCTCTCCCCCGTCAGCCTCGCCAGCGCGCGCTCGATGTCTCCTTGAACGGTTGGCACGCCGGTCTGGAACTGGAATCCGTGATACGGCGTGCCCACATATTCCACCAGGAGCGCCAGCTTCCTGAGCGGGGGCCGCTCCATCTAGACGAGTTCCAACTGCGCCATCGGAGCCCCGTCTCCCAGCCTCGGGCCCAGCTTGACCATTCTGGTGTAGCCGCCGTGCCTCTCGGCGTATCTGGGGGCGACGTCCGCGAACACCTTGTCTACCACGTTCTTGTCTGTCACGAACCTGAGCGCCTGACGACGAGCGTGCAGGGTCCCGTGCTTACCCAAGGTGATGATCTTCTCCGCCAGCCGCTGTGCCTCCCTGGCGTTGGCCTCGGTGGTGACAATCCTCTCGTAGCGCAACAGGTCAGCTACCAGGTTCCTGTAAAGGGCCGTCCGGTGGCCGGTGGGCCTGGACAGCTTGCGCCCTGCTATCCCATGTCTCATGTTATCCTCGCTGCACAGAAGCCATCTTCGGGTGGACTACTTTTCGGCCTGCTCCGTCTCTGACTCACCGGTGGCATCCTTGGCTGCGGCCTTGCCGTCACCGCCCGGTGATTCTGCCTCCTCCTCAGGCGGGGGGCGCAGGCCGAGTACCTGAAGCCGCCCTCTCACTTCGTCCAGTGACTTCTGACCGAAGCTCCGTAGTGCGAGCAAATCGGCATCGCTCTTCTCGAGAAGCTCGCCGACCTTGGTTATCCCGCTCCGCCGCAAAGAATTGAAGGTGCGTGCTGACAGGCCGAGTTGATCGAGGGGCATTTCGTACTGCTCCGGAGGCACTGTGGCAGCGAGGGCCTTCTCACCTTCAGCAGGAATCCTGCCGAAGTCGCGGAACAAGGCGAAGTGGGCCGCCAGGATCTCGGCGCTCTGGGACAACGCCTGACTTGGCGTGGTGGTGCCGTCGGTCCAAATCTCCAAAACCAGCCGGTCATAGTTGCTCACCTGACCGACGCGAGTCTTGTCAACGGAGTAATTCACCCTTCGCAGGGGCGTGTAAATCGCGTCAACAGGGATGACCCCAAGGGGCAGGCCGTCACCGCGGCCGGCAGGCACGTAGCCCTTGCCGCGCTCTACCCAGAACGTAACGTCCAGGCGAGCCTCAGGTGAATCGAGCGTAGCGAGGTAGAGCTCGGGGTTCACTACATCGAAATCGGCGGATGCCTTGATGTCGCCGGCGCAGACCGTCCCTTCACCCTTGACCTCGAGGAACAATCGTCCCCCACGGTCGGAAAGGGCCTTGAGTCGCAACTGCTTCACGTTCAGCACAAACTCTATGACGTCTTCCCTGACATGAGGAATCGTGGTGAACTCATGCTGCACGCCATCAATCTTCACAGCAGTGACTGCTGCACCGGGCAGAGAACTGAGTAGCACCCGGCGCAGGCTATTGCCCAGGGTTACGCCAAAGCCGGGCTCCAGGGGCTCGGCAACATACTTTCCGTAGTTCTCGGAGCTCTCTTTGCATTCGATCTTGGGAACTACACCCTGCAGCAATGCACTGCCTCCTCCGAAGGTCACACGCGGCCTTATCTTGAGTAGAATGCCATGATCAACCGATGGTCAATGGTCGATTCAATTTCGCTCGGCGCTGGTGCGGACAGCACCTGCCCCGACAAGTTGGCCCGATCGAGGCTTAGCCAGGTTGGTACGGTCTTGCTCTCGATACTCTGAGCGGCTGCCTTGTAGAGGCCGGTCTTGGTACTTCCCTGTCTCCACGCAATGACGTCGCCTTGTTTGACAATGCAAGACGGGACATTCGTCACGCGCCCGTTGACAGTGATGTGCTTGTGCTCCACCAACTGTCTCGCTTGGCGCCGCGACTCGGCAAAGCCCAAACGGTACGCGGTATTGTCCAGCCTCATTTCGAGCACGAGCAATAGGTTCTCTCCGGTCAGACCGGTGCGCCGTTCGGCCTGGGCAAAATGCCTCTTGAACTGACGCTCAAGCACGCCGTAGATATAGCGGGCCTTCTGTTTCTCCTTGAGTTGCAGGCTGTATTCCGAGAACTTGCGGCGCGCCGTGCCATGCTGCCCGGGAGGGCTGTGACGCTTCACCACGGGGCACTTGGGTGTGAAGCACTTGGCTCCTTTCAGCATCAGCTTGTCACCATGACGGCGACAAACCCGACAGGCCGGCCCTGTGTAGCGGGCCATGTGAAACCTCCTCTAAATCCGTCTCCTCTTCGGGGGACGGCAACCGTTGTGCGGAGTTGGAGTTACATCCCTTATGCTCGTGATGTTGAGCCCGGCAGCTTGAAGGGAGCGAATCGCCGCCTCCCGGCCGCTTCCTGGACCTCTCACGAAGACATCCACCTGGCGCAGCCCGTGGTCCATGCCGCGCTTCGCGGCGGCTTCGGCTGCTCTCTGGGCTGCGTAGGCGGTCCCTTTGCGGGAACCCTTGAATCCGGCTGTGCCCGAACTGCCCCACGAGATCACATTGCCCTGCGGGTCAGTGAGCGTGATTATTGTGTTGTTGAAGCTAGACTGTATGTAGGCGCGCCCCCGCGGGATCGCCTTTCTTTCTCGCCTTCTCGGCCTGCTCGGCTTCTTGGTAGCCATTGGTCACCTCCGGTCCAGTTACTTCTTGGACATGCCGCGACGTCTACCCCTGCCGGCTACTGTCTTGCGGGCACCACGCTTAGTGCGCGCATTGGTCTTGGTCCGCTGCCCGCGTACCGGCAGCCCCCGGCGATGCCTGAGGCCACGGTAAGACCCGATATCGATAAGACGCTTGATGTTGAAGTTGACCTCTTTTCTGAGGTCGCCTTCCACTTTGTATCCTTTGTCGATGGCCTCGCGTATGCGGCCTACCTCATCGTCCGTAAGGTCCTTGACCTTGATGTCCGGGTTCACCCTGGTCTGTTCCATTATCCTACGGCTCACGGCTGGCCCGATGCCGTAGAGATAGGTTAAGGCTATCTCGATTCTCTTGCCCTTCGGTAAATCAACGCCGGCTATACGCGCCATTGCCCCTCCTGCGAAACCCTAACCTTGCCGCTGCCTGTGCCTGGGATTCGAGCAAATGACTCTAACCACGCCCTTGCGCTTGACAATCTTGCACTTCTCGCAACGCACCTTAACCGAAGCTCTGACTTTCATCTTGCCTGCCTTGGAATGACCCCCATTTTGGGCTTATCACTTGAAGCGGTAGGTGACCCTTCCCCGCGAAAGGTCGTATGGCGAAAGCTCCACGAGAACCTTGTCGCCACGCAGTATCCTTATGAAATGACGCCTCATTTTCCCTGAGGCATGCGCCAGGACCCGGTGCCCATTGGCGAGTTCCACACGGAACATGGCATTTGGCAACGGCTCCATCACTGTGCCTTCAACCTCAATGGCTTCCTTCTTCGGCATGGGTTTCCAGATTACCCCTTCCAGAAAACCCTAGAGTTGGGTCAGTATCTCAGGCCCACCCTCACCAACTGCAATAGTATGCTCAAAGTGGGCAGAAAGCTGCCCATCAGCCGTAGACACTGTCCAGTTGTCCGGGGCGACTTTGGTGCGCCAGATTCCAGCGTTGAGCATGGGCTCCAGCGCCAGGGTCATGCCTTCTTGCACCAGAGGGCCCTCTCCAGCCACCCCGAAGTTTGGCACCTGCGGGTCCTCGTGCAGGTCGCGCCCGATCCCATGGCCTACGTATTCTCTCACCACCGAGAAGCCAAGCGATTCAGCGTGTGCCTGTATGGCTGCCGACATGTCACCCAATCTGGCGCCAGCGCGGGCGGCGGCGATGCCTGCGTCCAGTGCTCCTTTGGTGGCGTCAATCAGAGCTTGAGCCCTCGAGCCTATTCTCCCGACACCCACCGTCACGGCTGCGTCGGCATGAAAACCGTTCAGGCGAGCCCCAAAGTCCAGAGAGACTATGTCCCCTTCTTTCAGCGCTCGCTTCCCGGGTATGCCGTGGACTACCTCTTCGTTGACCGAAGTGCAGACCGAGGCCGGAAACCCGCGATATCCTTTGAAGGAGGCGACAGCTTCTGTCCTCTTCAATTCACGGACGGCAATATCGTCCAGCTCGGCAGTGGTCATCCCCGGGTGCACTGTCTTGGCTATTTCCCGGAGAACGCGTGCCACAATCCGCCCCGCCTCACGCATGTGTGCGATTTCCTGCGGCGATTTCAGGATTATTCCTGTCCTCTGGCTGATAGGGTTCATTTCCCGCCTTTCGCCTTGATGGCAGCCGTCAACCCGCGGGCAACCTCCTTGATGGTCTTCTCGCCGTCGACTTGCACAAGCTTCCTGGCCTCAGCATAGTGCTTGATGAGAGGCGTGGTCTGAACAAAATACACGTCGAGCCGCTTCTTCGCCGTTTCCTCCGTGTCATCGGGTCGCTGGTAGAGCTCGCCCCCACAGCGATCACACCTTCCCCGCACTTTGGGCGGCATCTCAACCAGGTTATATGGTGCCTGGCAGTCGCGGCAAATCCAGCGGCCGCTCAGTCGCCTCAGAAGCTCTTTGTCGGACACCTTTATGTATAGAACCATATCGATGGCCTTGCCCTCTTCTGCCAGTGCCTGGGCCAGGGACTTTGCCTGCTCCAGAGTCCTGGGGAACCCATCCAGGAGAAAGCCCCTGGCGCAATCGGGAGCTGCGATCCTGCCCAGAACCATCTTCACGGTCACCTCGTCCGGCACGAGCTGTCCCTTCTCCATGTAGGACTTCGCGATTCTTCCCAGCTCGCTGCCGCTGTTCTGCTCGTGGCGGAAAAGGTCGCCCGAAGCTATGTGGGCCACCCACAACCTCTTCGCCAATAGGACCGCTTGGGTCCCCTTGCCCGCCCCCGGGGCACCGAGCAGAATCACGCGCAACTGCTTCCGGCTCGTCATTTGAGAAACCCCTCATACTGACGCATCAGAAGCTGTGCCTCAATCTGTCTCATCGTATCGAGGACTACGCCCACCACGATCAGCAAGCCGGCGCTCGAGATGAGCATAAGCGTCGTGGCCTCTTGCCCCCCAACGATCAACAGTGACAATACGGGTGCTATGGCCACCAAGGCGAGGAAGATCGCCCCGCCCCAGGTGATGCGCGTGATCACCTTGTTCAAATAGTCGGCAGTAGGGCGACCGGGGCGAATCCCGGGGACGAAGCCTCCTTGCTTCTGCAGTGTCTCCGCGAGGTTCTGCTGCTGGAAAATCACCATAGTGTAGAAGAAGGTGAACCCGACAACGAGGAAGAACAGAAGAGTCCAGTACACTGCTCCCTCGACACCGAACACGTTCATAACGTGCCTGGCGAAGTTGGCGGGCTGTCCTTCGGGGCTTGAGAAATAGCTGGCCACCGCTGCTGGCAGCATCAGAATAGAATAGGCAAAGATGAGAGGAATCATGCCTGCTGAGTTCACCCTCATCGGGATGTGGGTTCCACCAGACTGGCGGTACATCTTGCCGCCGCGAAACAGGCTCCGTGAATACTGAATGGGGATTCGGCGCACAGCCTCGCTCACATAGACGATGAAGAAGGAGATAGCCAGCATCAAGGCTATGAGCGCAATCAGTCCCAACACGTCTGCCTGGATGTAGCTGCGGCCCACGTTTGCAGGCAGGCCGGCAACAATGCCCCCAAAGATTATGATTGATATGCCGTTGCCGATGCCACTCTCCGTTATCCGCTCACCCAGCCAGACCAGGAAAACCGTGCCTGCCAGCATGGAAAGCAGGATGGCCGCTGTGGGCAGCAGCGCGTCACCGGTGAGGCCAATCCTCACGCCCACTTCGAAGATATCCTTCCTCTGGAAGTAGATTAGTTGGCCGTACCCTTGAAGCAGGGCCGTGGGGATCGTCAACCAGTGTGTGTACACGTTCAGTTTTCTGCGCCCCTCCTCGCCCTCCTTCTGCAGGTTTTGAAGGCGAGGGATGACGGGAACGAGCAACTGCATAATGATCGAAGCCGTGATGTACGGATAAACACCCATTGCAGCTACACTGAGGAACTTCAGCGCCCCGCCGCTGAAGAGGTCGAGCATGCCCAAGAGTGGTTCGGTCGCGAACAGGGTCGCCAACGCCTCGCGGTCGACTCCCGGGATGGGCACATGAGCTGCGAAACGGAAGACAATCAGGATCCCCAATGTGAAGAGCAGCTTGCGCCTCAGGTCAGGTAGCCTGAAGGCGTCAGTCATCGCCTGAAGCAATCGCGGCTTTGAACTTTTCTGTGCCTGTGCCATTTTCCCCCGGTGTTGCTAGATCTCCTCTACCTTCCCACCCGAGGCTTCTATCTTCATTCTGGCCGACTGAGAGAACTTGTTAGCCTTTACCACGAGGGGGTGGCTGAGTTCACCATCGCCGAGGATCTTGATAGGCTTCTTGAGGGAGGGCACAAGCCCGGCATCAAGAAGCCTCTGCGGCGTCACCTCGGTGCCCTCCTCGAAGATTGCGAGACGCCGGACTTTCACGAGCTCATAATCGGTCTTGAATATGTTGGTAAAGCCGCGTTTGAACGGCAACCGCTTGACGAGAGGAGTCTGCCCGCCCTCAAACCGAGGACTCACTCCTCCGCCGGCCCGTGCCTTCTGCCCCTTGCACCCACGGCATGAGTAGGTACCATGTCCACTGCCGTCACCACGGCCAACACGCTTCCTGCTACGCTTTGCCCCGATTGCTGGACTAAGATCGTGTTGCCTCATCTGCTATTCCTCAGCGACCTCCTCCACGTGGACCAGATGTCTCACCTTCCCAATCATGCCGCGGACGACTCGCGAATCCGCATGAACGATGGTCTGATTCAGTGAATGAAACCCAAGGGCCTTGAGGGTCATGCGTTGCCCTCTGTCATGGCCGATGGCGCTTTTCTTCCAGGTTATCCGTATCTTAGACATTGGACTGATTACGTGCTGATGGCACGGGCTTTCTCGCAGCTATCCTCTGCTGGGGGTCCCTCAGTTGACTGAGGGCCAGCACGGTTGCCCTCACGACGTTTATCGGGTTGGAACTGCCCATCGATTTGGTCACTATGTCCTTGATGCCCGTGCACTCCACAGTGGCCCGTACCCCGCCGCCGGCAATGACACCGGTGCCTGGTGCTGCGGGCTTCAACATCACCTTGGCTCCCCCATACTTGGTCACTATCTTGTAGGGAATGGTGCCCTCCACCATTGGCACCTTTATCAGGTTCTTCCTGGCTACGGCGCCTGCCTTGCGGATTGCCGCTGGCACCTCCCTGGCTTTGCCGAGTCCCGAGCCCACGTGCCCCTCACCGTCGCCGACCACAACCAGTGCACTGAAGCTGAAGCGACGTCCTCTCTTCACAACCTTCGACACGCGGTTGACGTGGATCAGCTTCTCGGTAAGGTTCAGTTCCTTGGGGTCTACCCTGTCCATCTGCTGCATACTGCTCAAAACCTCAATCCCGATTCACGAGCTGCTTCAGCCAGAGCCTTGACGCGGCCGTGGTACCTGTACCCCCCGCGGTCAAAGACAACAACGCTTATTCCCTTCTCCTGCGCCCGTTTGGCAACCAGTTTCCCCACCTGTGCCGCCTGTTGGGTCTTGGTCTTGTGGTCCGAGTCGGCCTTCATCACCTCATCGAGAGTAGACGCACAGGCGATGGTCCGGCTCGACCTATCGTCTATCACTTGAGCATACACATGACTCAGGCTGCGAAAGACACAAAGCCGCGGGCGATCAGGAGTTCCCCTGATCTTCTTTCGCACTCGGACATGTCTCCGTATTCGAGAATCACTTCTGCTGCGGGCCATGTTTCCTATTTCTTCCTGCCCAGTTTGCCTGCTTTTCCTGCCTTGCGTCTAATCTGTTCGCCAGCGTATCTGATCCCTTTGCCCAGATAGGGGTCAGGCGGGCGCATTGCCCGAATCTGCGCTGCGACCTTCCCTACCAACTCTCTGTCGATGCCCACGACGCTGATCTGGTTTGCGGCCTCAGTGACAAAGGATATTCCGGGTGGAGGGGTGATCTCCACAGGGTGAGAGAACCCCACCTGAATTGATAGCCCATCACCGGACTTCTGAGCCCTGTAGCCTACGCCGTGGAGCTCGAGATTCTTCCGGAAGCCTTTGTCCACCCCTTCGATCATGTTGGCCAGCACGCTTCTGGTAAAACCATGCAATGAACGGTGGTCGCGGCTGTCCGTTGCCCGGGATACCGTGAGGACGTCGTTCTGCAAAGAGATGCTCATGTTCTGGTCGACGGAGCGGCTCAACTCGCCTTTCGGCCCCTTGACCGTGACGCTGTTGCCGTCTACAGCTACATGCACCTTAGGGGGCACCGGGATTGGCTTGTTTCCTACTCTCGACATGTCTGTCTCTCGCTCAAACTACCACACGTAGCACAGGATTTCGCCGCCCAACCCCTTGTTCCAGGCCTGTTGCCCAGTCATGACCCCTTGAGAGGTGGAGACGATGGCGATGCCCAGCCCTCCGTAGATCCTTGGAATCTGGCCTTTCCCAGCATAGACCCTGAGGCTGGGCTTGCTCACCCGCTGCAAGTCAGTGAGTTGTGGCTGCTTCTTGCCTGTATAGGCCAAATGGATCTTGATAACGCGCTGCGGTGTACTGCCTTTCAGCACCTCGTAGTCTTTGATGAAACCCTCTTCCTTCAGTATCTTGGCAATCGAGATCCTGATCTTGGAAGCGGGAACGAGAACAGCCTCGTGTCTCGCGATGACCCCGTTGCGCATTCGGGTCAACATATCAGCTATGGGATCGCTGAGAGTCATATCAATTCCTCGGAACGGAGATTACCAACTCGATTTCCTGACCCCGGGGAGCTGCCCCTCAAGTGCGAGCTTCCTGAAGCATATGCGGCACAGCCCGGCCTTGCGGATGAAGGCACGTGGCCGCCCGCACAATCTACAGCGACTGTGTTGTCGCACACTGTACTTGGGTGGACGCTGGTCCTTTACGATCTTTGATACTTTGGCCATGTTCTTTCCCCGATTTACTGCCTGCTGAATGGGATGCCCATGAACTCCAGGAGCCTCCGTGCCTCGTCGTCGGTTGCCGCTGTGGTCCCGATGCAAACCTGCAACCCACGAATCTTGTCTACCTTGTCGTAGTCGATCTCAGGGAAGATGATCTGCTCTTTTATGCCCAGTGTGTAGTCTCCGCGTCCATCGAAGGCTTTTCTGGGGACACCCTGGAAGTCGCGCATGCGTGGCAATGCCGCACCTATCAGCCGGTCCAGAAACTCGTACATCCGCTCTCCTCGCAGTGTGACCATCAAGCCTATGGGCATGCCGGCGCGCAACTTGAACGCTGCGATGGATTTCTTGGCGCGTGTGATGACGGGGTGCTGGCCCGTGATCAATGATAGATCATTGGCAGCCGCCTCCAGCGCCTTCGGATTTTGAATGGCTTCGCCCAGACTGATGTTGAGCACCACCTTCTCAAGCCGCGGCACCTGCATGGGGTTCTTGTAGCCCTGCTCCTTCATCATGGCGGGCACGATCTCGCTCTTGTACCTCTCTTTGAGCCGTGACACTAGTCAATCACCTCGCTGCATTGCCTGCAGACGCGCACCTTGCTTTTGTCATCCAGGAAGCGAAATCCGACACGCGTTGGTTTGCTGCACTTGGGGCAGACAAGCATCACGTTGGACATGTGCACCGGCGCTTCACGCTCGATAATACCTGCTTGCCTGATATTCCCCCTGCGTTTCATGGCGCGCTTGACCATGTTGACCCCTTCCACGAGAACGCGATTCTCTCGCGGATAGGACTGGTGCACTCTTCCCCTTTTCCCACCGTCGTCGCCGGTAAGCACCACGACCTGGTCGTTCTTGCGGATCTTCATTAGAGCACCTCGGGCGCCAGGGAGATAATCTTCATGAAGTTCTTGTCTCTGAGTTCCCGCGCCACGGGGCCAAAGATGCGGCTGCCCTTGGGATTGCCTCTCTCGTCAAGTACTACCGCAGCGTTCTCATCGAATCTGATGTACGTGCCATCGGCGCGCCCATACGTTTTGGCGGTTCGTACGACGACAGCCCGCACCACGTCGCCCTTCTTCACAGCAGCTCCAGGTATTGCCTCCTTCACCGACGCCACTATGATGTCGCCCAGCCCAGCATACCGTCTCCTTGTGCCGCCGAGGACATTGATGCACATGACCTTCTTGGCGCCAGAGTTGTCTGCCACCTTAAGCCTGGTGAATGTCTGGATCACGGTCTACTCTATCTCCTCGGGTTTGACCTCAACCACTTCGCCTTTGACGACGACTTCAGCCACCCGCCACCTTTTCTCTTTGGACAGCGGGCGTGTCTCCACTATCTTCACGAGGTCGCCGATGCCGCAGGTGTTGCTCTCATCGTGTGCCTTGAACTTTGCCCGATACGTAACGACTTTCTTGTAGCGGGGATGCGGGCGCCGCGTCTCGACGGAAACGACTACAGTCTTGTCCATCTTGTCGCTCACAACCCAACCCAGGCGGCCTTTTTCTTTCTTGTCCATACCTATTCCTTGCCGAGCTCCCGTTCGCGCGTGACCGTCCACATTCTGGCGACCTTCCTCTTGACCGTAGTGATCTCGCTGTAGTTCGCCAGTTGCCGCGTAGCATGCCTGAACCTGAGGTTGAATAGCTCCTGATAAGCGTCGTCAAGCTGTTTGGCAAGCTCATTTGGTCTTAATGCCCTGACCTTGTCTATCTTCATGGAAGTCCCCAGCTACGAACCCGCTTCGCTCAGGGTCTGCCTGCCAACGAATTTGGTCCGGATCGGAAGCTTGTGCGCCGCCAGACGCATCGCCTGCCGCGCCACGTCTTCCCTGACTCCTGATATCTCGAACAGCACCCTGCCTCGTTTGACCACCGCCACCCAGTGGTCGACGGAGCCTTTGCCGCTGCCCATCCTGGTCTCGGCCGGCTTTGTGGTAACCGGCTTGTCCGGGAAAACGCGGATCCAGACCTTGCCGCCCCTTTTGACGCTGTGAACAATTGCGCGCCGCGATGCCTCGATCTGACGGCTGGTAATCCAGGCCGACTCGTAGGCCTGTATCCCGAAATCTCCGAAAAGCACGGTGTTGCCGACGTGCGATGTGCCTCGCCGATGACCCCGATGCGCTTTGCGATACTTGACTCGTTTTGGCTGTAGCATTGCCTTCTCCCCGCGTTACCCCTCCGTTCTCTGGGCCGACACCTTCTCGCCTTCGGCCTCCTCTCCCTCTTCCGGCACTTTTGCCTGGGGGAGGATATCGCCTTTGTAGACCCACACTTTGACTCCGATAAGCCCCATAGTGGTGAGGGACTCAGCGAACCCGTAGTCTATGTCGGCCCTGAGAGTATGCAACGGAACGCTTCCCTCGTGCATGGTCTCTTGTCTCGCGATCTCTGCCCCTCCAAGTCTCCCCGAGCACTTTATCTTCACCCCTTTGGCGCCTCGCAGCATCGTCCTGGAAATCGATTGCTTCATTGCCCGACGGTACGATACCCGTCTTCTGAGCTGCTCCGCGATATTCTGGGCGACTAAGGCGGCATCCATTTCTGGCTCGCGGATCTCCTGGATATTGAGGCGAACCTTCTTGGCGGTGTGCTTCTCCAGAACAGCTCTGAGTTCATCAACCCTCTGCCCGCCGCGCCCAATGACTACCCCTGGTCTCGATGTATGGACGGTAACTGTGACATCATTCGCTTTGCGCTCGATTTCGATCTGAGAAATGCCTGCCTCCCTGTAGGTGGAATAAATAATGCGGCGAATCTCTACGTCTTCAT
>CAZBET010000009.1:11234-15965 GCA_964490995.1 uncultured Dehalococcoidia bacterium | reverse complement strand
CCAAGGCAGGCCGCAACGGAGGAGGCAACCCCAACGCCGGGAATCCGGTCTCTGCCATAGTACACGTAGACATCGGACGCATGGAGATAGGTGTACAGCTTTTCCTCGGTCGGCATCTCCTCTTTCAGCACGAAGAAATCAGGCACTTTCCCCACCAGTTCCACTCCGTGGGCGGTGTGGTGTGTGAGAAGCAGGAAGACCAAGGGATAGTCTGCGTGCACGCTCTCCATCACGGGGAAGAGGTCGGCATAGTAGAACGGGGTGTCGTAACCGTAGGCGAACAGGACCTTCCCGTCCGGCGGCAAATCGAGCAGCTTCCGCGCTTCCGCCCTGTCCCCTTGCTGGGGCGGATGGCACGGGAACGGGATAACGGCGATCCTGTCCTCGGGAAACGCCTTGGCCATGAACTCCTTGTACCTGACGTCGAAGCAGACAATGGCGTCCCAGTCGAACTTGTACCAGTTCGGCGCGTCGGGCAGCCCCACCTCATGGACGACGAGCACGGTCTTCGCCTTCTTCTTGATCTCAGGGAATATGCCCAGCAGCTCGGGCATGGGCATGATCTCCGCGTCTTCGACCACGAAGACCTCGTAGTCCCCTTCCAGAAAAGGACGCGGGTCGAAGAAGTAGTCCGGGCGCAGTCTTTCGTTCCAGACGTCCATCATGTAGCAGCGGCGCACGAACGGCTCGTCATCGCCATACAGCATGAGGTACTCCATGCCCGCGGGGGCCAGCACCTTCACGTCGTGGCCCATCTCCAGCCAGGCGCGCCCTACGGGCTCAGCGTGGCTCGACTGGCCCGACGGCACGTTCCACCGGGTCATCATTGCTATCTTCATGGCTGCTTGCCAATCCGTGCCGACGCGGGCAAACACCGAGAGCCAGTGTCCCGAGAGAGGGCCGCGAATCCCGCCGGCTTCTCTGAGCGTCTGGGCTCACGCCCGAGACCTTGCGACCGCAGGCAACGGCTCCCCCCGGATCCTCTGGAACAGTTCGATGAACTGTGCTGCGACTTGTCGGCCCGAATTCCTCATCGCGTATGCCTCGGCTGCTGCCAGGCTTTCCCTCACACGCTCCCCATTGTCGAAGACCTCGCGCAGCCTCTGTTCGAGTTCATCGAGGTTACCGTACTTGATAACTTCGTTGCCCGAAAGGTCGAAGAAGTTGCAGTAGCTCGGTGCAAGGACGGGGCGGCCAGCCCCGAAACAGGTGGCCGCGGACGAAGAAACGCCAACGCCTTTCGTCTTTTCGTCGCCCGGTCTGACGTAATAGACATAGGCATCAGAAGCGTAGAGGTAGCTGTAGAGCTGCTCTCCGTCGGGCATCTCTTCCCTGAACAGGACAAACTCCGGGCCGGAGGACAGCCTTATCCCATGATGGGAAACCAGAAGGAATAGAAGAGGGTAGTCCCGCGACAGCCTTTCCATCACGGGGAAAAGATCGGTGTGATTCTCAGCGACATTGAAGCCATAGGCTACGACGATCTTCCTGTCCAGAGGGAGGGCCAGGCGGCTGCGTGCTTCCACCTTGTCTCCGTGCGACGGCGCGTGACAGGGGAACGGGATGATCACAATCCTCTGCTCGGGGAACGCCCTGGCCACGAACTCCTTGTATCGGGCGTCGAAGCATACGATGGCGTCCCAGTCGAATCTGTACCAGTTCGGCGCGTTGGGCAGCCCCACCTCATGCACAACGAGCACCGTCTTCGCCTTCTTCTTGATCTCAGGGAATATGTCCAGCAATTCGGGCATGGGCGTGATCTCGGCGTCCTCCACCACGAAGACCTCGTAGTCCTCCTCAAGAAAGGGACGCGGGTCAAAGAAGTAGTCGGGCCGTTTTCTCTCCTCCCAGATGTCCATCATGTAGCAGCGGCGGACGAACGGCTCGTCCCCGTGGTACATCAGATAGGAATCCAGCCCCTTGGGGGCAAACACTCTCAGCTCGTGTCCCATCTCCAACCAGGCGCGCCCTACGGGCTCCGCGTGGGACGCGAGACCGGTGGGCACATTCCACCGGGTCATCATCGCTATCTTCATACCTGTTCAGGTCGCCATCTTCGCACCCACCCCGCCTGCCCTACCCGCTGGGCCGCAGCCTGCTCCTCGCCGCGGCGATGTAGCCGTCGAGAATGGCACCCTGCGCCGCTGCCAGCTTGGCAATGGGAATCCGGAAGGGGCTGCAACTGACGGAGTCAACGCCGATGCTGTGGAAGAACATGATGGAGCGCGGCTCTCCCCCGTGTTCCCCGCAGACGCCGATTTCGAGGGCCTTTTTCTCCCTCCTGCCCCAGGTTATGGCGGTCTCCATCAGCCTGCCGACGCCCTTCACGTCGAGGACCAGGAACGGGTTGTCCTCAAGGATGCCGGCATCGATGTAGGTGGACAGGAACTTCTTCTCGGCGTCCTCCCTGCTGAAGGAATAGACAGCCTGGGTCAAGTCATTGGTGCCGAAGGAGAAGAAGTCGGCCTCCTGGGCCAGCCTGCCAGCCCGCATGCACGCACGCACTGTCTCCATCATCACGCCAAGCCTCAGTCCCCTGTCCTTGACCATCCTTTTGACCCAGAGAAGCTCCTGGAGCGTGATCACCTGGGGGACCATTATGGACACATCGGCCTGGACCTCAGCGCGGGCCTCGGCGATGGCATCGATCTGCATCTGGTATATCCCAGGGGAGGTAACGGCCAATCTGACGCCCCTGTGCCCCAGCATCGGGTTGGTCTCCCTCAGCTCGCGTATGCGCTCCTTGAGCTCGGGGTCCGCCGTGTCTGCCTCAGACGGCAGGAACTCGTGAAGCGGGAGGTCGAGAAGGCGGATAATGATCGGCATTCCGTGGAGCTCCCTGAAGATGGCGACAAAGTCCTCCTTCTGAAGCTGGCGCAGCAGGCGCACAGCCTCGGCCCGCTGCGCCGCAGTCTCTGCCAGAATGAACGCTCTGATGGCCGCAAGACGGTCAGGCGCATTGAATTGGCGCTCGGTGCGACAGAGACCGATGCCCTCAGCGCCCAGCCTTCGGGCAAGGGCCATCGCCTCTGCCGTATCGGCATTGGCCTTTACCTTCAGCCGCCGAAACCCGTCTGCCCAAGCCAGCAACTCAGCAAGCGCCGACGTGCCTTCAGCCACCACGAGGGGCAATGCACCGAGGTAGACGCTCCCAGTGTTGCCGTCAATCGTGATGACCTCTCCCTTCCTGACCGTGTGCCCACGGGCCTCGAAGCTCTCACCCCTGGCGTCTATTCTCACTTCCTCAGCCCCGCAGATGCACGGCTTGCCCATGGCCCTGGTGACTATGGCGGCGTGAGAGGTCAGCCCGCCTCGTGAAGTCAGCACTCCCATCGCAGCCGACACACCCTGGATGTCGTCGGGGCTTGTCTCCGGCCTCACCAGGATGACGCTTTCGTTCTTTTTCATCGCCGCGACTGCCTCAAGCGGGTGGAACACGGCCGCGCCGGCGACTGCGCCCGGGGCAGCGCCCAGCCCGACGGCGATGGGCGTGTACTTCTCTGGGGACTCGACGCGCCGGTGCAGGAAGGACCTCACGTCCTCCGCCGAAACCCTGAGGATAGCCTCATCGCGCGAGATGAAACCTTCCTTCGCCATATCGACGGCGATTCTCACCGCAGCCGCCCCGCTGCGCTTGCCCGACCTTGTCTGAAGAATGAAGAGGCGGCCTCCCTCGATCGTGAATTCCACGTCCTGCATATCGCGAAAATGGTTCTCCAGGATACCCGCGATTTCCTCCAACTGGGCGTAAGCGTCAGGCATCTGGGCCCGGAGCGAAGCAATCGGCTGAGGCGTCCTGCGCCCGGAGACCAGGTCCTCGCCCTTGGCTCCCATCAGGCATTCTCCGAAAAGCTCCTTCCCACCCGTGCTGGGGTTTCTGGTGAACATCACTCCTGTACCGGAGCGTTTGTCCAGATCGCCATAGACCATTGCCTGCACAATTGCCGCCGTGCCCATATCAGCAGGGATATCGTTGAGCCGGCGGTACTCCGCTGCTCGAGGATTGTCCCAGGAGTCAAACACTCTCTTGATTGAAGAAACCAACTCCGCCTCGTCTCTGACATCGAGCACGGTGTCCATCATCCCGGGCATCGATGCTGCGGCAGACGAGCGGACGGATACCGCGAGCCCCTGCCCCAACGACCTGCCAGCCTGTTGCTCCAGCGTCTGGAGAGCCCGCTTCAGTTCCTCTAGAGGCAGCACTCCGCTGCGCTTGTACTCCTTGTAGGCCCCGATCGAAACGACAAAGCCCGGAGGCACCGGCAGGCGAAGCTTGGTCATCGCCACCAGGTTGGCACCTTTGTTGCCCAGAAGACTCTTGTCGTCCCACGCGCCGCTGAAATGGAAGATTGTGGACATCGTTTACCTACCCCTCCTGCACACCTTCACGTTCACCCAGGATGCCGACCAGTCGCGCCAGCGCGGTCAACGCCCCACGCCAGCTTCACGTCTGCCGGCCCCTGGAGTAGCGAACATAGAGCAGCAATCCCGGAAGCAGTGTCGCAAGGGCCACTATGTTGGCGCAAATGACGACCCACTCCCCTAAATGCACGCCGTACGCCAGCCAGAGGACCACTCCCACGGTCAATTGCGCGATCATCAGGAAACTGATGTCTTTGACCGACTTCGTCCGCGCCATCTTGACAACCTGCGGCACGAAGGCGAAGCTCGTCAGAAGCGCCGCCAAGGACCCAACCGCATACCACGCAGCGTCACTCATGTCTCGCCTAC